>JAGYNX010000280.1 GCA_018399855.1 Spirochaetota bacterium | reverse complement strand
ATATCATGCCATACTTCTTCTTTCAACAATGACAACCTGTCTGACAGCAGGTACATACCGCCGGTGATAATTACCGCGTTTACAAGGGACATTCTTTCCTCACGGGTAAGCTTTGTATGAGTATCACGCAGCAGTATACAGTCCGGATCATTTATCCAGAGTCGCCTGTGCATCTGGCACCTGTTCAAAATACTCCTGATGGCAAACATGGTACATAGTGCATGTGGATCACGGGTTAAATGATACCTGTAGGTGGCGAACCAATAGGGTGCCACATCCGGCCCTATTCTCATCGCATCTACATGTCCAATGGCTGGAGAAAGTGGCGAACCACAGCCAAGTATAACTACATCTTTACCCGCGGCTTTGCGGATAATACGGTAACCGTGCGTTAGCCTTTCTGCCGATGAAAACGCCTGGTTAAATGCCGTACCATACAGTGATGCCGCATAGGTAAAATCAAGCTTCAGGTATTTAAATCCCCACTCATGAACCATGGTGTGTACCACATGCTGCAGGTAATCCTGAAATTCGGGGTTGGTTGTGTCCAGCGCGTAGAAATTTCCACCAATACCCCAGTTTGGATTCCATCCCGCTTTAACCGGATTTCCTTTTTTATCAGTCAAGAACCAGTCTTTGTGTTGATTATATACCCTGGAGTTTCCTCGGGCAATAAACGGAGCAATCCATATTCCCGGAACCATACCAAATTCTGAGATGTGTCGGGCAACTTTCTTCAGTCCACCTGGAAATTTATTATTGATGGACAACCAGTCACCAACCGCTGTCTGATATCCATCATCTAAAACAAAGTATTTCCAGTTTACATTATGCTGCCGCATGGCATCCAGGTTTTCATAAATATCTTTTTCTGTGATACCTGTAAAATAATAATACCACGAGCACCATCCCCCCGGAAGTGGCTGCTTCTTTGCGCTGTCTACCGCAATCTTTTCAAAATACCAGTCTTGTAATTTGTTTGGATCTTCATCCGCTTTAATAAATATTTCATCACATTTTATCTTTTTATCCGGATACAGGATCATTCCGCCAAAGTCAATTTCAACCTGCAGGTTCTGTGTGACACTTCTGTGTATTCCACTATTATATCGAATATATATAAACTGTTTAAATGGTGCACCCTGGCCAATCAGGATATTTGATTTAATATCGTGACTTGAGATAACCGCGAACATGTCTGATGTGAATTCACCGGCAATACTTGCCGGAAGGTTTCTTGGATTGTCCTGCAGTGTAACCATTGATGGTAATATTGATATCATCTCCTTCTGGTCATTTTTAAATGTTCGAGTTTCGCTCCATGACTGGTGTCCATTTGTGAAAAAACGACTTTTTGCCTTTCCGCCAGCATTTTTCAAATCGCGCGAGGTAAATCTAATTTTTTCCATGGCAACAATAGATTGAGAATGGTTCTTAACATGGCATCTTAAACGCACACCTCCATCTACCGGTTCTAATTGCAAATTAAGGCCACATATTTCATCACTGGAAACTATCTGCGTTATACCTTTTTTACCCTTTTCAACAACTGGTTCTCCATCGAATACTATCTCTTTTCCATTTACAATATATTCGCTTCCCAGTGACCATGAAGACAGGTATATCGAATCATCCTTTGACACAACTTTCATATCATTCAAGTCATATAGAATATTTAAATTCATAATTAATATATCCGGGATTATTGTAATTTTTCACATCGAAGAAGATGATCATCAAAAACCGAACCAACTAAAAATATATTTTCGAAAGGTACCGCGATTGTTGAACCGGACAGCAACTCTCCGCTGTCAGTAAACACTTCATATAGAGAATAATTCTCAATACCATTGAAAGAGATCACAATAACCTGTGACGGGGATAAAAGAGATGGTTTTTTTGAATGCCTCACGAATGTAAGCAATTTAGGATGGCATGCGGCCCACAATTTACCCTCGGGATCAAGGTGAATATTATCAACCCCACTGTTTATATGGATATCCTGCAGAATAGTAAGATTACTGGTTTCACTATCCCTTGAAAAAACTCGTATTAATTTTCCGATAGGGGCCGCCACATATACCAAATCCCCACTCTTATTCATTTTGATGCCATTGGCATATTTAAGGTTTTCAGCCACTTTTCTGAATTTCTTCCCATCGAAGAAAAGAACATACGATACGCCAAGCTGCAGGTATTCTTCAAGCATTTTCCCTAACCTGGAAGTATATCCATGATCATTTGTCACGTAGAACATTCTTTCATTTACGACAGAGATATCATTTGGGGAGGTTAACATTTGTTCATCCCTGATGGATTCTCTGTGTAGAAGTTTTCTCTTCGTTACCTCAAATATTTCAATATAATGCCCCTGTCTTCGATGATTTACAACGAATAACAGTTTTGTACCATCATTTGTCTTATACAATTCAATACCATGTGGGTGAAAATCGAAATGAAGATTACTGGTAAGTTTTCGTATCCGGTATTTTTTCAAATCGTATTCATAAATAGCACCGGGAAGAATATTCCCTTTCAGCGCTGATACCCTGTCATCACTGGATATGTATGCCATACCTGATTGATAATCAATGTCAATATCTTCAGGGCCCGGTATACCCGATATTTCAGTACAGCTGCAATCACAACTTGATTCGATATGCTTAAATTCACCAGCATCGTAATAGGTTTTAAGCCCCATCAACAACACAACCAAAACAACAACCATTATAATAGTGGTTAAACGCGAATGCCTCATTCCTTCCACCTTGATAATCTTTTTTTAAAATACGAAGATACCTGCAAGACCATGAATGGATGCTATAATGAATAGAATGATTCCTGTCTTCTTATGAAGACTAAATGATACCTTTATTATCCTTAATCCTGTAAGCAGCTGAAAGAGAAGTAGGAGAAAGTTGATACTGCCCGATATCAATAATGGAGAAATTCCGAAAATTGTCATTCTGATACCTCCAGCTTATTTTACCTTTACTTCTTTTCTTGCCAGTCCTTCACTACCATGAATATTACAATTTGCCTCTGCTTCGATTGTTAATGAATCATTTACTGCATAGGTAACTTTTTTCTCGAAAACTTCTTGTTCAGGCAGGTTGGTCCATGTGTATTCCCACCTGGCGATCTGTTCTCCATTTGCCTTTACGTATACCCAGTTCGTATGATG
>JAGYNX010000028.1 GCA_018399855.1 Spirochaetota bacterium | reverse complement strand
GGAACCGCCAGTATCTCGGTTGGTTGCTTCTCCTGTATATCCTGCAGTATGGTGTCAAGACTCTCTGCATAAGATGCGGTTATTCCCACGTACATGCCGTAATAATGACCCGCGATCTTTTCAAACACATGGCTCAAAGGTAGAAAAGGTACTGTCTGGTCAGTATCAAAAGCGTATTTCGGTTCAACAGAATCAAGTGATTTCACCACCGCCATGATATTCTTATGGGTGATCATCGCCCCCTTGGGAGCCCCCGTAGTACCCGAAGTATAGACGATACTTCCCAGGTCTTCTAGATCCACAGCATCGGCAATCTTTTCAAACAAGCCGGGTTCTTCATTCTGTTTTTCAAATCCACGATTCATTAATTCTTTAAAACTGATTACTACAGGGGACTTGTTTTTCGCATCAGCCTCATCCATCACCACGATTTTCACTATGCCCGGATTTTGTTTCAGGCTGTACAATGCCTTTTGTAATTGTTCATCGTTCTCAACGACGATAAATTTTGAACCGGAATTGGTTACCACATATTCCACTTCTTCATCTGTCAGGGTGGCATAAATAGGAACCACACATCCCCCCACACCGAGCACACCCATGTCTGTATACAGCCATTCCAGCCTGTTTTCTGAAAGTAGAGCTACCCTGTCACCCTTCTCAAGTCCAAGGTCAACAAGCGCCAATCCCGTCGCACGTGCCCGTTCGTAATACTGGGTCCAGGTTGCCTGTTCCCATTTACCTCCAAGTTTTTTTTCTATCGCAAGGCGATCTTTATATCTATCTGCCCTGTTTCGGAAGACCTCGTTAATAGTCCTTTCCATGACAACGCCCCCATACTCCTTAATTACCTGTCTTTAAATACAGGTTTACGTTTTTCCATGAATGCGGCAATCCCTTCGTCCTTATCTTCACTTTCCGCAAGTCGACCAAAACATTCGCTCTCCAGTGCAAGTCCTTCCTTTAATGACAGTGTAGATCCATCAAGAACAGCTTCCATTATAGTCTTCACGGCAAGCTGACTTTTGGACGCGATTTTTTCAGCAAAACGGATAGTTTCTTCCATTAGATTATCATTACTAAATACATCATTTACCAGGCCGATGGCCAGCGCCTCTTCGCTGGTTATAAATTTCGCGGTAAGCATTATCTCGAGTGCCCTGGCTGTTCCAAGAAGCCGGGCACTGCGCTGGGTGCCGCCGAATCCCGGCATGATTCCCAGCATAATCTCGGGCAATCCCATCTGTGCCTGGTCAGATATAAAACGCAGGTGACACGCCATCGCAAGCTCCATGCCTCCTCCGAGGCAAAGTCCATTGATGGCGGC
Organism: Spirochaetota bacterium; assembly: GCA_018399855.1. Taxonomy (GTDB): domain Bacteria; phylum Spirochaetota; class UBA4802; order UBA4802; family UB4802; genus M55B154. Next base: position 12,359 of record JAGYNX010000028.1, on the reverse strand, counting down.
AATCACCGGTTTTCTGCAATCTTCTATACGGTTAATGATGGCCTGCGCCTGTGAAGTAAGGCTTCTTCCTTCTTCGGCAGTAGTAACTTCTTTCACACGGTTTACATCGGCCCCCACGACGAAGGTGGGTCCCTCTCCCGTTATCACTACCACCCTGGCAGTAGGATCCGATTCAGCCTTTAATACAAGTTCTTCCAGGCTGTACATGGTCTCTTCATCAAGGGCATTCATTGGAGGATTGTGTATAGTTACTACCGCTATACCCTTTTCAGTTACCTCGTACCTGCATTTCTCACTCACCGTCATATCAACCTCTTTCATTCATTGGTGTTTTATGAAATCATATTACTTCTTAATACCCATGATCTCCCTGGCTTCATCAGGTGTGGCTATTTCTTTACCTAAAATCTCGCATATTCTCGTAGCCCACTCAACCAGTTCAAAACTTCCCTTGGCCAGTTCACCGTTTGGCAGTTTTATGTTGTCTTCCAGTCCAACCCGCATATGACCGCCTGACAGGCAGGACATGTTTATTGCTGGAAATTCATCAAGTCCCACACCGCATGTGGTATAATTCGCGTCTTCGGGCAGTGCGTTCTTCAATACCATGAAAAGATCGGGCCTGAAGGCCATACCACCCGCAACACCCCAGACAAAATTAAAGTTATACGGTTTTGAAAATATTCCCTGTTTTGCCACAATTTTCCAGTTATCAAGTCCACCCATGTCATATACTTCAACTTCTGGCTTAATACCGTTTTCTTCCATTCCCTTTCCGAAGTCCTGTAACATGGTGAAGGTGTTTTCGAATATAAAATCGATGAATATTTTTCCAGTCTTCCTGTCCACAATACTGAAATTCATTGTGTTGGTATTTAATGAAGCCATCTCCGGCTTGATCTCCAGGATCTGGGTTATGCGCTGTTCCGGAGTTTTTCCCATACCGACAGCTGAGCTCAGGTTCACAATCAGCTCCGGAGTCTTCTCTTTTATTGCATCATGTGTTGCTTTTATCCTGGCCACATCGTGTGTAGGCATTCCATTTTCTTCCCTGGCGTGTATGTGCACCATTGACGCCCCGGCCTTGTAACATCGTGCTGCTTCCTCGGCAAATTCCTTCGGTTCATATGGCACCGAATCGATCTGGTTCTTCATTGTTGCCGCACCTGAAAGTGCAGCGGTAATAATAACTTTTTTTGACATGGCAGGTTTTCCTCCTTTTTTTGTTTCTGGTTGTTCACCAGTATATGTTTTTGCCCCGGTACCACCAGCATCAGCTCGTTCTCTTACTTCAATCTTTTCAGTAACCGGCTTAAAATGATCAATATTCATGATGGTGTTGGTATCTTCATCAGCAAAGACCGCTTCAACACGCATTCCGATCTTTACCTTTTCGGGTTTAACACCCTCAATAATGTGTGTCATTGGTGTGTCAGCACCATCAAGGTGAATCATGGCAAGCACGTAAGGTACTTTCTTTGGCATATGCTTATCCTCATACCGTACAACGGTAAAATTGGTAACCGTACCGGTATTTTTCAACTCAACCCAGTTGTCCCTGATATCTTCCATGCATCGTTCACATGTCTGCCTGGGAGGAACAAACACCTTGTTGCATGTGTTACATTTCACTCCCATTATTTTCTTCTTATCACGCAGGGTGGTTAAGAACGTACTTCCCACCCTTCCCGCGAAATAGCTGTATGGAAGTGCCATCTTTCCTTCAACGATATAGCTGTCTTCAAAACCTTCTTTCATTGCTGGTCTCCTTACTTATCAATCTCGAAATACAGGATATCCTTGATACTGCCAATCCTGTTCTCGGCCCATACGGGACGCACCCTTGTTCCCTTCTTTTCATTCCAGGATTCTTCAACTTCAAATATCTGGTCTCTTCTTAGCAGGTGCCAGAAGGTCTCGTTACCTTTACAGCCATCAAGAAGTATGTTAATAGAACCATATGGCGTTTCCCTGGTTTCTCCGGTCAGCGGGTCAGGGCTGGAATAATACGCGATATCATTAATTGTAATATGCCCTTTGGGTCCCACTTCAACAACTCCGGGCACACGCACCCGGCATATTGCGCACACTTCACGGGGAGGAAGCTGCAGTCTTCCGCATTTGGGACACTTGTTGGCAATTATTTTCTTGTTTTTCAGTCCCTGCAGAAATTTTCCCATAACAGGCCCGGTAGCGAAACGGTGATCAACGGATATCACCTTTTTCAATCGCACAAGTTCCTGTTCCGGTTCGGCCATCTCGCCCGGCGCAATATACTTTGAAAATATCTCACCAAGTTTCAATGCCAGGCTGGAATCACCCTCAATGGCGGCTTTTCCCGCACTGAGCAGTGTCATGGCGTCCACCTTTCCCAGCATAACGTCAACCCAGTCGGCTGCACCCACCTCCAGCCGAACCGTGGGTTTTTCAATTCTCTCTTCTTTCAGTACACAGGTTCCGTCCTTAATGGTAGCCGTCCAGCAACCGCCTCCGTCCCCCTGTATATCATAGGTGATAGTCACATCCAGTCCCTCAACATTTTTTGGCTGAAACCTTTCTTCCAGGGTGGCAAACATATCCTGTATAAAATCACCAACTGTCATTTCCTTCTTACCGGAAACAAACTTCGTGAACATCTTCGCTGTCTGGCCAAGGGCACCAAGATCTCCATCCACCTTGAACTTCCCCGAGTTAAAAGCTTTCATGGCATCGACCTGACCAATGTTCACACCAACGAATGTGTCAGCATCCGTTATAGTAACTGCCACACAATCGCCGAGGTCATTGGCTTCTTCGATCTTCATTTGACCGTCTTTCACGGTTAGCTTCCACTTACCCACACCCTGTATGTCATAACCATACGACGCATCCACTCCTTCAGCACCTTCCGGGCGGAAACGTTCTTCCATGGTATCGAATATTTCTTCTACCTTTATTCCAAACTGATCACTCATATCATCCCCCTACCAGCTCAATTCTCTTTCCAGCATCATCAGCACCGTCCACATGGTACCTCCAAAACCTGATGCCAGTGCGTGGTTCACATCCCCGGGAATCTGATGCCCCCCCGCATCACCGCGAACCTGCAGCGCCGCCTCGGCAACCCTGACAAGGGCTGTTGCCCCTATTGGATTAGCCGCCGTTACTCCACCCGAAGGATTAATTGGCATCTTGCCGTCGATCATAATCTCTTTTTCTTCTATAAGCTTCAGGTGCTCATCATTCTCGAAAAGAAAAAACTCTCTCATCCAGTCGGCTCCCCACCACCCTGAAGGATCATACATCTCAAACACATCGAAGTAATCAACCGGGCTGTCGATACCGTTGCGGGCGAACAGCTGCTCCGCTGCGAATCGATGCGTCATGGGTACCGGGTAATTTTCGTCGAAACCGAAAATATTGAAGGTTTCCTCCCTGTGTACCGTAATGTGATCACGCACCCATACCGGGGGCTTTGCCATTTTCTTTGCTTTTTTCTCACTGGCGAATATAACCACGCAACAACCGTCAGATTGAGAACACATGTGTATCAGACGAAGGTCACCCACCAGGCGCGGAGAATTTTCCATTAATTCATCCATCTGGTCAAAATCCAGGCCGAATGATCTGTGTGAATTATGATTCAGGCACGCGTGCTTATCCATGATGATACGATACATCATGGCAGCCCGGTTCGCCCGTTCCTCGCCAAATTCTTTTTCCATCTTGTACCCGGTTGATCCGGTAAGGGCACCGGTTTGAAGCTGACGTGACCATAGAGGATCCGCCATGTTGGTGATACCGCCGGTGGTGTGTCCTTCCTGCAGTTTCTCAAACCCTACGGTCATTACCACGTCATACATTTCTGAAGCAACAAGGTTATCAGCCGCGCAGGCAAGGGTGGCACCGGTGGTCCCCCCGGTGGTAATGCGGAAAGAATCTTTTCCATAACCACCCGTTCCAAGCACGTGCCAGAGATCCGGCTGGTGAATCATCTCAAAAAGCTCCATATTTCCATGGACAATGGCGTCAACATCATCTATGGTAATACCGGCGTCTGCCAGTGCCAGTCTTACCGCCTCGTGTATCATCTCGGGCTGGTTGACATCTTCCCTGTGACTGGAATACTGTGTCTGTCCCACGCCCACTATTGCTACGTTTCTATTCTTCTTTTTCTTTGCCATAACTTCCTCCTCACTTCTCCAGAATCACCACGCCGTGATGCTGTCCCATCGCACCGGTTACTCCATGCGCGAGTGCTTTCTTCGGCTTTTTCAACTGGCGGTCTCCTGCTTCGCCCCTCAGCTGATACCAGGCTTCAGCAACCCTGGCCGCACCGCCAAGCATAACAGGATTACCATTGAGCATACCTCCTGAAAGGTTAACCTGTGACTTATCAGGGCCGCCTTCTTCAATCCATTTACCACCAGCAAATTCATCAACGATCCCCACACCCTCTGCCCACATGGGAAGCTGGTATGCCGACTGGTCGGTCAGCTCAAAAAGGTCAATTTCTTTTTGAGGATTTTTTACGCCTGCCATGCTGTAAGCCCTTGAAGCGGCATTCTTCAACGCGAAATTGGATATAATATCCCTGTCCCCTGGAAAATAACTGTCCATGCAGCTTCCATATCCGGTTACCCATACGGGATTATCGCAAAACTCTTTTGCCCGCTCTTCACTGCACAACAGCATGCCAAAAGCCCAGTCTGTCATGGGATAGAAGTGAAGTTCTCTTATTGGATCAGCCAGGTATGGAGAATTCTTTACCTGGTCACCACTCACCATTTCATTTTCCCTTGCATAAGGATTTTTTGCCGCGTTCTTCCGCGAACGGACCACGATCTCAGCCAGGTGGTCATCATCTACACCCGCCTTTTCCATGTACGCACGGGCCTGAAAGGCGTTGGCACTCAAAAAATCGATCCCCAGTGGACGCATGTAGAATGGATCATAGGCGAGGTTAGTGTTCATGTACCTGCTCTCAGCCTGTGACTCTTTGCAATGTCCCATGTACAAAACAACATCATCATGCCCGGAGAGTATGCATGCCATGGCATAACCAAGGCCATTGATACTATCCTGGGCCATCTTTTCTTCACCCCTGAAATGCGCTCCCACCACATCGGTAATACCACTGTCAGATATTGTTCGCGCATCAAACACGTCATCTGAACACGTGATAACGTTTCTAATTCCCTTATCCATGTCAAAAGTGACGCCTGTCTTTTCAAGAATTGGTTCAAGACAATCAAGAAGCATTCCCTGAAAACGCTGATACCAGATATCCGGCTCATTCTTAACCTGTTCCAGTGCGCATATGGCTACTCTCTTACCCATATGATACAACCTCCTTTTTATAATCCTGTGCTGACAATTACCCTATACATAGCAGTTCCAAAAATCTCCCTGCTTCATTTTTTTAATTATGTGATCCCGGTCACGATCCGCATCAAGCTCTACCCACGCTCTTCCAATCCCAACCCTGCTGTGTGAATCATCTGAAGCCATCTTCGGGTATTCAATTTCCGGTATCTCGAATTCTTTATGTCTGAATCCCTTGGTGGTGATCTCTACCAGGTCAATTGCATACTTTTCACGAACAATGGAAATCCTGTCCTGCACCTCTTCCACCGTAAGATCATATTCGCCAAGATGATTGAACACGTACAATGTTTCAGTTTCACCTTCTATCCTGTTCACATGCACGTACCCCTTGACAAAGACCGTAAGCTCAATTCCCCTGAATATAATCAGGTCGCTTTTCACATTGCCGTATATCTCGTCACAACGGGGACTCAAAAGATAATCATGATCAGTAAAGGCAATAAAATCATACCCCAGTGACTGGTAGGCGTCTGCCACTTCCTGTGGAGTCATCTTCCCATCAGAACACGTGGTGTGAGTGTGCAGACATCCCTTCAAAAGCATTGTTGTTTCCCGAATCGTGTCATTGTCAAAGAACCCTGCTGAACGCTTCTTTGTGCTTTAGTATTTTATTAAGTATCCAATAATTTGATTGAACGCTCAACCAGTTTTTACTTAATAAAATGTCTCTCATCAGCACACACACTCTTTGCTCAGTCATTTGAATTATTGTTCAGCTTTTAAATTGGACAGTCAATCAACATATTACTACTGTATTGTTGTATGTCAAGAATTAATTGATTTTTTTTGTTTTTAGCGATTATTTTTTAGTTTTGTGAGTTTTTCTTCCAGGTCAGCCGCAATGCTCTTGTACTTCATCTGCTCATACCCTTCAAGAGAATCCTTTCTTTTCTGTATACTGCGCAACAATTCGTCTATCCTGTCATCTGTAAGAATATCAACATGTGCCTGAATAATCGCGTCCCGGTAATACCTGTCACCTTTGAGCTCCACCAGGTCATCAAGAAAACTATCCGCTGACTTATCCACGTAATCAAGGGGTGAGGGAATCTTCCATTCAGCCAGCGTATGTCCCTCAAGCTTTTTCTTTAATGAAGATATTCCAACAGATTCCTGCCTGTATACCTCCCAAAGCCCCTCCATGGAATTCATTACAGCCCGTTTCTCTTCAATTTCCGTAATGGGTTTAATTATTTCATTCTTCATATCCCATGTAAACATATGATACCGGTACACCTTTTCTCCAAGGCGATTACTGCCATAATACTTGATGAAGAGTGTATTGCCCTTCTTCTGCATGATAGTGCTGATGGCGGTACCATTCCCCCCCCGTTGCATCGTTTCCAGTTTACCGCATAATCGAAGATTATCCCCGTCCGTGTCACAACTATACAACAATACTTTTGCGAATAACCCTTTTGACGTTCCACCATCGGGGAAGCGTGCAAGTCCCTTCGGCTTTTGCATCAGCCTGTAGGTGGTGACAAAATATATTTTGTCACCAACCTGGCATCCCCTGCTGAAATACCACGAGGTATACACCTCGTCAGTATACAGCCAGCCTGCTTTCAATATGCCTGCAAACACGGCAATACAGCTTATAGTAGTTATAGCAATTATGATATTCTTATACATAACAGGATATTATTACCATATTTGGAAATTAGTCAATTCATTATTCTCTATACACCTCTGTTCCTCTGTATCTCTGTGGTAATCATACAAATTATATTGACTAATCAACAATAGTCACTCCATGTATACGATATGGCAGAAACACTGAAAATACAGATCGAAAAATACGCCAACGGGGGCTACGGCCTGGGTTTTCATGGGGGGATGGCGGTATTTGTGCCATATGCAACCCCGGGTGACAGGGTACTGGCACGCCTGACCCTTCGCAAGAAAAATCACGCTTTTGCTGAAATTGAAGACATTCTCACCCCTTCATCCCACCGCAGTGAACCAGAATGCCCGAATTTCACAGAATGCGGCGGATGCCATTTCCTTCATGTATCCTATGATGAAGAACTAAAAGCCAAGTCGTCCCTGCTTCACGAAACCCTGGTGCGTTTGGGGAAAATCGATGAGAACCGGCTGCCATTAATTGAGCTGCTGATCGACGGGCGTTACAATTATCGCACCCACGCAACAGTGCAATGTGATCATACCGGCATGGGATTTTTCGAAAGAGAATCACACGTGATAAAACCTTTTCCCGTTGGTGGCTGCAGACTCCTGGCTGAACCGCTGATTCACACACTTGAAGATATAAACATAACTGAAAAAACCGAACTTAAAATTGCGATGGATCACCATGGTACATGTCATTATTCAACCGGTAAGCCTGCCACCCTCACCGAGGCAGAGGACGGGATCACCTACCAGCGCGACCTGTATTCATTCTTCCAGGCTAATGGTAAGCTTCGGTCCACCATGTTGAAACTGGCAGCAGAGATGGCACATCTTTCAGAAGATCAGTCCTTTGTTGATATCGGCTGCGGTGTGGGGTTTTTCACCCTCTACCTGGCCGGCAAAGCCCGTAAGGGGCTGGGAATAGATGTAGTTAAAGAGAGTATACAATGGGGACAGCAAAATGCCCGGTTGAACGATATACCAAACATCACGTTCAAAAAGCTGCATGGTGACTTACTGCACCCCTACCGTGAACATTTCGATGTTGTACTGGTTGACCCGCCCCGCCCTGGGCTGAATACGAAAACCAGGAACACTATTACCACCATGTCACCTGGAAGGATAGTGTACGTCTCATGCAATCCCGTCACCTTTGCCAGGGACTGCGGCGACTTTATCAATGCGGGATACAGCTTCCAAAGACTAACGCTGCTTGACATGTTTCCTGGAACCCATCACACCGAATTAATGGGCCTGTTCATTAAATAATCCCTTTACGAATATTGCTTCCCTTTAGAATAAAAATGGTTAGTACCGCACTCACCACAACGAAAACCATTCTTTTCATCAACTCTTCACTCCTCACTTTTCACTTCTCACTTAAGATCATATACCAGCGATACCTCAAACATGATTGAACCGGCATTAAAACTTTCTGGTATGCGGGGAAAAGGACAGGCGATCTTCACTGTTTCCAGGGCTGACTCATCCAGTATGGAATGACCGGAGGATTTTATAAGTTCTACGTTTTTCACGTTGCCGTTTGCCATCAGGAGAAACCGCATGTACACGATACCCTCTATGTTATTCTTACGTGCACTATATGGATACCGACGCGCCTCTTCAAGATGCTGCTTGATAATGTCCTGGTAACGCATCATGGCATCCTGGAACTGCTGTTCCGATTCCATGTACTCGTCCTTCGTCTCGGTCGCATCCGTTCGGGTTGAATCGTCCTGCTTTTCTATTTTTTTCTTCGGGTTGTTTTTCAGCTGCTTCTTCTTGCTCACTTCCCTTATACGGGGTAATTCCCTGTAGTCCTTATTATATTCAAGAACAACAGGAACTTCCTTCTCATCGTCACTGAAAAGCCCCAGCCCGGGAACGGCAATCAGTATCACGTGAAACAGTATCGAGATGGTCACGCACCAGTACATGAACCTGTTATTACCAGAAAACAATACCATCACCTTTGCTCCGGAACCTCCGTGGATATTACCACACCGTCAGCCTTTGCCTGCTTTGCCAGGTCGATCACGTGAATGGCAAGGCCTATGTTCACGCTCTTGTCAGCCTTTATAATAATATAACTCTTATTCTGGCTGGCAGCAAGCCTGCTCTCAATATGAGACTTAAGCTCTTCAATCTCTACACGGATATTATTCACGTATATGGTAGACTGGTCTGCAATATACACCGCGATCCGGTCTTCCTGCTGGGGCTTTGCTGTTACCGCCTCGGGAAGGGAAATCTTGATGCCGGGCCTGGTCACGAAATGCGATGTCAGCATGAAAAACAACAGCAACAGGAACACCACGTCAATGAGAGGAGTGATATTCATGTTTGCATTCACTTTCTTTTTTCTTTCAAATGACATCATGACACTGTTTACCGTGATTCCGTGTATTCAAGAAGGTTATGGGCCATATCACCGATCTTGTCAGCCATGTCGTCCACCCTCCCCTCGAAGTAGTGATAGGCAATCTGTGTCGGGATTGCCACCGCCAGCCCGAATGCCGTGGTCATAAGGGCTTCCCAGATACCCCCTGCCAGCACCGAGGCATCAACCTGGCCCTGCAGTTCCTGTATGGTCATGAAAGCCTTTATCATCCCGGTCACTGTTCCCAGCAGGCCAAGTATTGGTGTAATGCTACCGATAATGGCAAGGCTGCGCAGATGCTCCTCCATGGACCGTAGAAAATTGGTTCCAAGACGGGTCATTCGGCGTTCTTTTTCCTCCCTGCTGGTTCCCGAGTACAGTTCACCCATTCCAATGGAAATAAGCTCACTCACGGGATCCTGTATCAGGTTCTTCACTTCCACTGCTTTTTCCCTTTCAGCAGAAAGCACATGACCGCTGGCACTTCTCAGTGGCGCCAGGATAAACCTTCTCACCCTTGAGAACGTCCAGCCACGCTCGGCAATAACGGCAAGGGCCCAAATTGAACAAAGCAGGATGGGCCACATCAGGGGCCCGCCCTTTACGAGAAAATCCCACATATTCTACATCCTTTTATCTATAAACTACGCATCCCCTGCATATAACAATTCAAAACCACTATGGTTACAAGTAAAAAATCTTCGCACAATTAATTTTAAATGCTACAATATACTACCATATGCTACCATTAACTACAAATTATTACCAGTTTAATCCTAATATGTTCTACATGTCCAGATAGAAAACCAGGTATCCTGACAACTTAAAAGATTACCCTGAAAAGTACTACTAAAATAATATTCGTGTTACTGTCTATATAAATACCGTGGGCCAGCATCATCATGTGTCAATGTAAATTTAATCAAAAAAATATAAAAAAAAGTTTATTTATAGAACGTTTACTACTAGTATAAAGAACCAGATTCAATTTGTATTGGTTGCTACACTGTACACACTAATAACTGTTCAGGATGATCAAGTTGAATTATACGTCGACACCCATTAATGCTTCGCGTTTTTTCATCATACTGCTGACAGCAGTTATCATAATACCCGTTACCAGTACAGGTACAGCAGCCAGGCCGCATACGACACCATTGGCGACCAACGGCTTCATGGACCTGTCATCTTATGATTTCAACAGCGAAAAACCCCTTGAACTTGACGGCCAGTGGGAATTCTACTGGAACCGGCTGCTCACTCCCGCTGATTTCACAACGGGTAAAAAGCCACAGGAACACCACTATATAAGAGTACCCGGTCAATGGAATGGAGAGGTACTAGAGGGCAAAAGAATAGGGGGGGACGGGTACGCGACCTACAGGCTTCGTGTGAAGACAGGCAAGGGACAGCCACCCCTTGCTATCAAGGCCATTGACATGCGTACTGCCTATCGCATGTTCGTAAACGGAAAAGAGGTAGCCAGAAACGGGAAGGTGGGAACCACCCCGCAGACAATGCGCCCCCAGTACCGTCCACAGGTAATTAACCTCGATACTGAAAGCGACACCCTGGATATACTGCTTCAAGTATCAAATTATCATCATCGCCTGGGTGGATTCTGGCGTTCCATACTCCTTGGCAAGCATGACACAATACAACAGATGCGTATCAACAACCTGAACTTTGAGTTTTTCCATTTCGGCGGGCTGTTGATAATGGGATTATATCACCTTGGTCTTTTTATTATAAGACGAAAAGATCTATCAGCCCTCTACCTTGGACTATTTTGCCTGATCATCGCAATACGCCCGATGATCACCGGCGAATATTTCTTAATACAGCATTTTCCCGATTTCAACTGGGAGGTGATGCTCAAGCTTGAATACCTGTCCCTTTACATGGGTGTTTTCTTCTTTTCAACATTCCTTTACTCGGTGTTCCCCGACGAGTTCTCCCGGCCATTTCTCCGGGTAACCCAGGTAATATCAGCCACCATGTCAGCAATGGTGATGGTTACACCCGTCCGATTGTATTCTCACACGGTACAGGCTTTTGAAATATTCACCCTGCTGGTTAGCGTGTATGCCGTATACATAGTCATCAGGGCCATCATCAACAGGCGTGATGGCGCCCTGTTCTTCCTGGCAGGCATTATCATACTGCTCATTACCGTAACAAACGAAATACTCTATGATAACATGATAGTTGATACAGGCAACTACTTCGCCCTTGGGCTTCTTTTGTTTATACTGGCACAGGCCTTTCTGCTCTCTGTTCGATATTCCAGTGCCTTCACAAGCGTGGAAAACCTGTCAATGGAACTTGACCTGAAAAACCGTGAACTTATGGACATTGACCGCCTGAAAGACGATTTTCTTGCTAACGTGTCCCACGAGTTGCGTACCCCGTTAAATGGCATTATCGGTATTGCCGAGTCAGTACACGATGGTGCAGCGGGTAGAATGACAGAAATGGCCAGGCATAACCTTTCAATGATAGTACACAGCGGGATGCGTCTTTCCAACCTGGTAAACGATCTTCTGGATTTCTCAAAATTGAAACACAGCGATATCGCACTGAGACTGCAGCCCCTGGATATGAAATCAGTAGTTGACCTGGTGTTCGATCTTTCCAGGAACCTTCTGGGCAATAAAGATCTTTCATTAGTTAACCTGATACCCGAAGATGCCCCCCGTGTGCTGGCAGATGAAAACAGGATACAACAGGTGCTGCTCAACCTTGTTGATAACGCCGTAAAATTTACCGACCTTGGCGAAATTCTTTTCCTGGCCTGCCCGGAGGACGATTATCTGGCTATTTACATAGCGGATACGGGTATCGGTATAGACCAGGAAAATATTGAACGAATCTTCGAGCCTTTCGAACAGGCTGACGGTTCAATATCACGTATGTACGGTGGGACGGGCATCGGTCTTTCCATAAGCAGGCAGCTTATAACCCTCCATGGGGGCAC
>JAGYNX010000279.1 GCA_018399855.1 Spirochaetota bacterium | reverse complement strand
TCAGGTAAATTAGAAAGCATACGTTGAAAAATGTCCTTATGACGTAATTCTTCTTCAGCTAAAAATCCGAAAATTTCCCTGAAAGAATTGTCTTCCATCTTATCGCGAAACTTGCTGTAAAAGTAATATCCAGTCTCTTCTATACCAATGGCTACATCAATTAATTCTTGTGGTGAAAATCGCATATATACACCCCTTAAATATTTATTAACTATGTTGTAACATGGGTAACGGTTAAAATATTAAATAGTGATCTAAAAATCAACATTTTTAATGAAATCACATAAAAGACGAATGCCATACCCCGTGGCGTATTTCGTTCGGTATCCTCTCTTTTTCGATATCCATGCTGTGCCCGCAATGTCGATATGAGCCCACGGGGTTTTCTTTACGAAGTTTTTTAAAAATGTTGCGCCAATTATGGTACCCGCATGTCGTGATGAAGAAATATTGTTGATATCGGCTATATCCGATTTTATATCTTCCGCGTAATCTTCATAAAGAGGGAGTCTCCACAGGCGGTCCCCCGTGCGTTCACCGGAATTGAAAAGTTTATCAGCAATTTTATCATTCTCTGTCAACAAACCGGCAACTATTTCGCCGAAACTGATAAGACACGCCCCTGTGAGAGTTGCCATATCAACCATCAATGATGGTTTAAGCCTGTCCTCGGTAAAGGCCAGTGCGTCAGCAAGGATGAGACGACCTTCTGCGTCAGTATTTCCGATTTCAACGGTTTTCCCGTTGTAAGCCTTGAAGACATCACCCGGCTTGTAGGAGTTTCCGGATACCATGTTCTCGCATAATGGAAGCACGGCAATGAGATTTTTCTTGATTCCAAGTTCTGCAACTGATTTTAACGTGTACATGCATCCGGCGGCTCCGGCCATGTCCATTCTCATATCTTCAATACTTTTACTCGGTTTTAGATTAATACCACCTGAATCAAAGGTAATCCCCTTTCCGATAATAGCAGCCCATTTCTCTGATTTGGAGTTTCCCCTGTATTTCAGCACAACAAGCTTCGGCGGGTTGCTGCTACCCCGGCTGACAGCCATGAAGAGCCCCATGCCCATCTTTTCGATGTCCTTTCCGCCATACACTTTGCATGATACACCCTTGATTGAAGAAAGCTTTTTCGCGTACCTGGCTATATGATCAGGAGTAGTTTTATCGCTGGTGTCATTTATCATGTTGCGGCATTGCAGAACATTCTCACTGATTATTGCAAGGTCATTCAACGATTTTGTACTGGCCTTCTTGTCATCTGAATGAATAATAACCTTTTTTAAAAGACCTGGTGCGTCTTCTTTCTTCGTTTTATATATGTCGAAATCATAGTTGGAAAGATATACCCCTTCGGCAATCGCGTATTCAACGGAAACCTGTTCCAAACCTGAAATAACAGGTGGAATAATATGTACCGTGTGGATTCTATGTAACCTGCATTCATGGGTAACCTTTGCCCCGGCATTTCGTAAACCTTCGATGGTAATATCTTTCTTTTTACCAAGACCGATGATAATAATCATGGGGTTTCTTTTAAGGGGGACAAAAAGAGAGGTGGCCTTTCTACCCCTGAAACCGTCAAGATTTATATCATTGATAATATTGGAAATGTTTTTCGGAATTGTAAAAGTGTCGGTTTTCAAGTCTTCTTCCGTGGTAAAAATTGCCATTGTATTATCAGGACTGGCATCAATAGTTTTTGTATGCGTGGTAATTGTAAGCATCAGGAACTCCTTTATAATACTTCAAAATCCATTCTCATGGTTGTGATATCTACACTGGTGAGTCTCACGGTGACATGGTCTCCCAGTCGGAATCTTCTGCCAAGTCGTTTCCCAATCACGGTAAAATCATCTTCATTAACAAGGTAAAAATCATCTGTTAATGTTCTCAAAGGTACCATACCCTCGGCAGGTTTTTCTTTTAATGTGACAAAGAAACCGCTCTTTACTACACCACTGACAACAGCTTCAAATTGTTGACCAACCAGTGGTGCCATTATTCTGCATGTTTTTAACTTGATGAGATCACGCTCAGCACTCTGGGCCAGCCGTTCCTGCTGTGATGTCTTTTCACCCATTTCAACAAGTTGATCTTTTGTATATGGTGGTGTAACCCTGTCAAGAACACTCTTGAGACAACGATGCACAACCAGGTCTGGATATCTTCTTATTGGTGACGTGAAGTGGGTATAATCCTTGAAACCAAGACCGAAGTGCCCAAGAGGATGTATGCCGTAGTATGCCTGCATGAAGGATTTCAATATTACGAAATTGACAACCTGCTGGTATTCCCGTTCCTGTACACTGTCAACGATTTTCTGCAGGGCGATACCAACGTTATCTGTTTTCTTCAGGGGTATATTCAGTCCTTTTAAAAACTGGGTCAGGGCCGTAAGCTTTTCATCACTGATAGGTTCATGTATCCTGTATAGTGTGGGTATGTTTTGTTCTCTAAGAAACCTTGAAACCGCTTCGTTGGCACTGAGCATAAATTCTTCAATGATCAAGTGACTTGGAAGTCTTTTGGCAAATGTTATATCCGTCAGCACCCCTTCTTCAAAAACCATCTCTGAATCTGAAAGCATTAAGTCAACTCTGCCCTGTGTCATTCTTTTTACTTTCAATGTATCAGACAATTCTTTCATGAGATGTAAACTTTTAGTAAGCTTGCTGCGTTTCTTTGATTTTAGAAGTTCACTGCTGCTTTTATACGTCAGGCGGTGATCTACATTGATAATACCCCTGTGACAACTGTACGATTTGATGTTACCTTTTTTGTCAAAAGTCATCTCTACACTCATTGTAAGGCGGTCAACGCCTTCCCTGAGAGAGCACAGGTCATTGGATATCTTTTCGGGGAACATTGGTATTACTGTATCGCCAAGATAAAAACTTGTACCACGTTTATATGCTTCCATGTCCAGTTCTGTTCCTGGATTCACATAGGAAGAAACGTCGGCAATATGAATATAGAGTTTAGTGCTGTTTAGTTGTTTTTCTATGGATATGGCATCATCAAAATCTTTTGCGGATTCATCATCGATGGTGACCGTAAATAGATTTCGGTAATTTTTTCTGTTTTTGTATTCGGACGAAGGAACGGCATTTCCTATGTTCTGAAGTTCCCTGTATTTCCCATGTGGTTCGGGAAGAGAATGTTTCAGTATAATCCTGGTTACATC
>JAGYNX010000278.1 GCA_018399855.1 Spirochaetota bacterium | reverse complement strand
CCTGCTTCAAGAAGTTTTATAACCCGCGCATCAAAGCCCGGCAGCTCTTCAAGTGATGTTTCATCATCAGGGGCTGATGAGAACAACTGTTCAACCATTGCCCTTGATTCACTTGAGCTGAGAAATTCCCTGTACTGTTCTTCTGTCTTGATATCTATGTCAAATCCGCACAGCCTGCTTGCAAGCCTGGCATTGTGCCCGTTCTTTCCAATGGCAAGTCTGTACTGATCATTCTCAACAACCGCGATAACACCACCGCCAACGGTTTCCACAATTTCTTTTACCCGGGCCGGGGTAAGGGCGTTTGCAGCCATGGTCTTTCTTTCAGGTGAATATTCAACTACATCGATTTTTTCACCTTCAAGCTCACGCACGATTGACTGAATTCGGATCCCCTTCATACCAACACAGGCACCCACACTATCGATATCGTCCCTGTCACTTGTTACCGCCACCTTGGTTCTCATGCCGGCTTCACGCACTATGGCCTCGATCTCAACGATATCATCATATACTTCCGGTATTTCCATCTCGAAAAGTCTTTCTACAAATCGGGTATGTGCTCTTGACAGTATTACACTGGGTCCTTTCGTATTTTTCTGTACACTGAGTACCAGGGCCTTAATACGTTCTCCTATTTTGAAATGCTCCAGTTGTGACTGCTCCCTGTAAGGAAGTATTCCCTCGGTTCTGCCAAGATCCACGTACATGGCTTCCCTTGTTCTTCGCTGAAGGTATCCATTGATGAGATCGCCTTCCCTGTCCTTGAACTCTTCGTATATTATGTTCTTTTCAGCTTCTTTTATCTTCTGCATTATAACCTGCTTTGCAGTCTGCGCGGCAATTCTTCCAAATGACTGCAGCGGGTTCTCTTCTACATATATATCATCACCAAGCTTCACGTTGGGGTTTGTCTTCTTTGCTTCTGTAAATGCTATTTCTTCAGCCCTGTTCATGGGGTTGTTTACCACCATCTTTTTTGATATGAGCTTTATTGTGTTTGTATCCCGGTCAAACTCAACATCAACATCACGCGAGGGCCCATACTGCTTCTTGTAGGCTGATAGCATGGCTGACTGCACGATCTCTTCTATTTCATCCTTTGAAATACCCTTCTCAGCGGCGATCTGGTGCAGTGCTTCGAAAAAATTGATACTCATCTTCTTTTCCCTTCAATACTCAAGATTTGCTTTTGCAATAGTGTGTAATGCGATGTCCACATCTTTACCGTCATCGCTAACCGTAATCAAATTATCAGAAACAGATTCAAGAGTTCCCTTCACCGTTTTTCGCGTTCCCTGGTCATCATATACAACCTTAACCGGGGCACCTGTAAATCTTGCAAACTCTTCACCTGTACGAAGTTTTCTTTTCAGCCCGGGTGAGGATACCTCGAGTTTATAATTGATCATTAGTTCTTCAGAATCCAGCCGTTCCGTTAAGTCCCTGCTGAATGCCTCGCAATCGTCCAGGGAAATACCCTTTTCGTGGTCAATTTTCACAACTACCTGCGAATTCTCTCCCTTTAAAAGCACAGACGATTCATACACGATGTACCCCAGCTTATCAGCCACATCACTGATCATCGACTTTATTTCGTCCTGAAGATCCATCAGCCGGCACCCCGTGAAATTTTTCTGTTACAAAAAAGAGAGTGGATCACCACTCTCTCCTCAGGCGCTTCACTAAAGAGACAGGGGCAAAAATAAACCCCTGTGTCAATATCATTAATTAACGCATAAATTTCAAGTTTTTTTCTTATTATCCAGATTATTCGGTTATAACCGTCACCCATCTGTACACACAAACCGCACAGTCTTTCCATCATCCTCACGACGAATGCGCACCTTTTCCTCCAGATACTGTATGGTTACGATTACCCATCCTTCCACAAGTGCCCGTCGCATTGATCCTTCGCCGGGATATACTGTTTCAAGCAGCCGGTGAAAGGATATTCCTTTCTGTCCCGCAGCCCTGACAATATTCAGAATTTCTTCGGTGCGGGAGTGACGATACTGTATAATTTCTTCCACCCTTTCTACGGGGTTCTCGATGGGGCTGCCGTGGGCACTCAGTATACGCGTAAGCCCCGGAAGCTTCTTGATGCGTTCGAGGGTATTGATGTAATCTTCGAGATTTGAACGGGGCGGGCCAAGCCAGGTGGTAATGCTCCTGAGCACGTTATCACCGGCAAGCAGTATACCTGCCTCCTGCCGGTATAACATTATATGGTCATCACAATGCCCATGTCCCGACAGGATATCCCAGGTTTCACCGTTGATATCGATTTTTGATTCTTCTTCAATTAATTCATCGGGGTTGGACAGAAAGGTAACACCGAATATTTTGTTATAATAAAACCGGGACAATTGCTGATGCATAAATTTTCGAAGCCCGCTCTGGCGGTGTGAAAATACACCCTGTTCTCCCTCGGGATCAGCATACGACTGGCGATATATTGCAGCCGAGGTGATCCTTTCTGCCATTTTTTTCGTGAGAAGCACTGACAACCCCAGTTCTTTACGCATCCCCTTTAATCCCGAAAAATGGTCAGGATGAGTATGACTTGGCAGAATACGACCTATATGGCACACCTTCCCCTGTTCTTCAAATCGTTGCTGTATGGCCTCGATACTTTTACGGGCATGCTGTATATCATGCCTGGTTCCATATCCCCCATCGAAGATAAGTCCGTTGTGGCCTGCGAGTACGTATATGTTCATGGGAGGTTTAATTCCCCCCATCCCCGCCTTCTGCCTGACAACAAAAATATTATCCGCCACTTCATGTAAATCCGTCATGTCGCATCCTCTAATTATGAAGTGTATGTCACCCTGTACATTTGAGCATAAATCCCTTCCACTTGCCCTCTTCCATCTCTTCAATTATCTCCATTTTATGCAAGGTAAATAATTTCTTAATTTCATCTTCCCATTCTTTCCCAATACCACTGAGTATCATCACCCCATCCGCAGACAGCAGGTTTTTAAGGTATTTCATGTTTTTTTCTATAATAAAAGTAAGCAGGTTCCCAACGACCAGCGAATACCTGTTCTCCGGGGTAAACCCGGACAGGTCACGGGTGAAAAATGATATGTCACCACAGCCATTTCGGAAGGCGTTTTCACGTGCCCTGACAACCGAAGGGTCATCCACGTCAAAGGCCTGAATGGAAACAACTCCCAGCTTGCGGGCAA
>JAGYNX010000277.1 GCA_018399855.1 Spirochaetota bacterium | reverse complement strand
ACATATTATGTGAAATATTGGCTCATGATCACGTGATGTCACTGGGCAGTCAAACAGTATTTGGATGGATATAAAAGAATGATGAAAATTCAATTGATTAACGGGATATTACATCACATCAGGTCACGAATACATCTGTACGGTTCTTACCTCCAGGTCTGGTATTATATCGAGATTCTCTACTTAATGGGGATATTTCTTGTAGTATACGGTAAAGGAATGGCATTTACCTGGGGAATACTATGTGCCATACTTCTTTCAATTCATATTATACGATTCTATTTTAAAAATGAAACCAGCAGGCGCATTCAGCTTCTACTTATGGATTTACACGTGCCCTATGCTGTCTCACTTTCCCTGGCCTTGTTCTGGGGAGATGGTAATGGTCATCCTGTTGAAATAGCAATTTCCATGATCCGTTTCCTGGTAATCGCCATTGAGCTTTTCATGATATGGATGCTGACGGACGAAAAGATTAAAAATGACTTTGACGGTTTCAGTCAAAAAATACTGAATTAAGATATCGTAGATGTAATACTTAAAAATGATGATTATTTCTGTTATAATAGAATGAGGAGGAAGGGTATGTTTGAAATAAATGAAGCGCAACTCAGTGATATTGACAGGGTTGTTGAGATGCGGATGGAGATGTTGTATGAAGTGGGTAAAATCGCTCAGAAAGGTGGCACAGAAAAGCTACGGGCGCGAACACGGGATTTTTTTATAAAGAAATTTCAGACAGGGGAATTCAAGGTTCTCATGGCAGTTGCGGATGGAAAAATTGTTGCCACGTCCGGCATACAGTTCCTGGAAAGGCCTCCTATCTATGAAAACATTGACGGCATTGAAGCTCATATCATGAATGTATACACACTTCCGGAGCACAGGGGTGAAGGTATCGCCTCGGCATTATTAAATAATATCATCACCCAGGCAAGGGACAAGAAGGCTGGAAGGATCCTTCTGCACGCCATTGGGAAAGACCAGAGTATTTATGAAAAACTGGGATTCAAATCAACGCAGAATGAAATGGAGCTTGACCTGAGCTGATTCATTACCCGAATAAACTTACCCGGGCAGTTTGGAATCCATCAACTTGTTACCGATCTGCCCCAATATCACTTGACACAGAATACATGCGATACTCATGGCCAGTATGAGTGGATATGAGGACATGGTGATGTGCTGAGTGAATGTATACACAGCCATTAGTATTGAGAGGACAAGTAGTAACGAGCCTGTTATAATTTTCCTTTTAAGGGCAATGGTGGTTAATGACTTGAACCTGGTTTTGCCGTCTATCAGGCCGGCGGCGATTGATGGCAAAACGGTAAGCGGTAAAAGGTAAATCAGCACCGTTGCTGTTGATATGAGCATGTCACCGAATTTGCAGGTAAGCAGTATGCCGCCGATGATGAGAACCGGAAGAATGCCTGCAAATGCCTGGGGGAAATGTACTGTTATGGGGTGAATGTGCAAATCCAGTATGAACCTTCTCTTTTTAGATAATTTCTCTTTGTATGGTTCAAAGGCTGTTTTGGGTACTCCGCATGCGGGGCAGACCTCGCCCAGCTTTTCTTCTCTCATTATATATCCGCACGCCTTGCAATAAACCTCGTTTCTCATGTGTAATCCCTCTTTCATGTATCATTTTTTTATTCCAATAATAACTGGTGTATGGTAGAATTTTACATCGTAATGCAGAATTCTGCAAGATGTTTTTCGGTACCGGTGTAAGTCGTAATATATCTATGTAAATATAAACTGCAAGAGGTGTTGATATAAAATGGGTATTCCACTTCTAAATGATATACTGATAATATTTGTGCTTTCTGTCGTGGTGCTTTTCGTGTGTCAGCGTTTAAAAATACCAGTGATAGTTGGTTTTCTGCTTACCGGGATGATTGCCGGCCCCTATGGACTGCGGCTTGTGACATCCGTTCACGATGTTGAAGTTCTTGCCGAGGTGGGGGTAATACTATTGCTGTTTACCATAGGCATAGAGTTCTCCCTTGAGAAGCTGTTGAAAATAAAGAAATCTGTGTTTATTGGTGGAAGCGTACAGGTCGGGGTTTCAATTGCCGTATTTACAGGTATTGCAATGATGCTGGGTATGAGTGTGGAGAACGCCGTGTTTGGCGGGTTTCTTGTCTCACTCAGCAGTACTGCAATTGTTCTGAAAGTATTACAGGAACGGGCAGAAATTGAAAGTCCACATGGCAGAAATACACTGGCCATACTGATTTTTCAGGATATTATTGTTGTTCCCATGATACTTTTCACCCCAATGCTTGGAGGGGTAGCGGGTAATGTTACACAGGAACTGTTGCTTCTATTTGTGAAGGCGATCGGTGTTGTGTTGCTTGTCATAGTACTGGCACGGGTGGTAGTACCGAAAATGCTATTTGAGATTGCCAGGACACGAAGTTCTGAACTTTTTCTGTTGAGTATTGTTACACTGTGTCTTGTGGTGGCCTGGATAACATCAAGTCTCGGGCTTTCCCTCGCCCTGGGCGCCTTTATGGCGGGGCTTGTTATATCTGAATCAGAGTACAGTAACCAGGCCTTCAGCTCTATATTGCCATTCAAGGACGTATTCACAAGTTTTTTCTTTGTATCAATCGGCATGTTGCTGAATACAGCCTACCTCGTTGACAATGTTGGACTTGTCCTGTTGATAGTCGTGGGTATTCTTCTTGGAAAAATGCTGATTGCTGGTACCGCCACTTACCTGTTGGGATACCCTCTCAGGGTGGCAGCCCTTGTGGGTCTATCGCTGAACCAGGTGGGTGAGTTCTCATTTATCCTGTCAAAATTCGGTATTGAGCACGGACTGCTTATGGAAGCTCAGTACCAGTTGTTTCTATCGGTATCGGTGCTGACAATGGCGGCAACCCCTTTTGTAATTGCCGCTGCACCACGCATTAGTGATCTTATTATAAGGCTTCCCCTGCCGGATAGGCTTTTTGGGGATATAGAAAAAGAGTTTATCTCTGACAATGTGAAACAACTGTCCGACCATCTTATCATTGTTGGATACGGTATAAATGGGCAGAATGTTTCAAAAGCAGCCACCCTGGCGGGTGTGCCATATATGATCATTGAAATGAACCCGGAAACAGTCAGGCGGGAACGAAAAAACGGTGAGAATATATATTATGGTGACGCGTCAAGGGACGAGGTGTTGCGTCATTCCTACGTGGAAAAGGCCAGGGTAGTGGTTGTCGCC
>JAGYNX010000276.1 GCA_018399855.1 Spirochaetota bacterium | reverse complement strand
GGTCAAAGAACACATGAAATTTCTCAATCTTTTCACCCGGCACTTTAACAAAACTGCTGAAGATATACCCGGTTTTCCCGGATGAAAGTTGTATTTTGTACCATGTACCGTAATAGGGGCCAATGAATGTGTATTCACGTCCTTTTTCAAGGATATCGACCTTTGTGCCGGAGCTGATATTTGCCACAATTGACGCACCTGTTTCAGGTTTACTTCGTACGTTTACGTTGTCACCGATGAGTACACCTTTTTCGGCGGCAGAGGAAATGCTGACGAATAGCAGAATAAGGATAATAGATAGCTTCTTCACGGTATTTCTCCTGACAATATAAAAGTACAGTATTATTCATGATGTGGTTAAGGGTGTCAAGAAATGTTAGATTTCACTCATAGTAAAAAGAATAAATTCATTGACATGCTGAATAAATATTATTACCTTAAATGAAAATGATTATCATTATCATTAGTGATGTTTTTTGCGAACTATCATGTATTTACGAGGCGATGCCATGTTATCATTAAAAAACAAGTTTATATTTGCTCCTATTAAAACGGGTTTCAGCGATGGTACTGGAACGGTTAATGAGCGTCATGTTGATTTTTACAGCAGAAGGGCGAAATACCTGGGTGCTGTTACACCGGAGCCATTCTATCTTGATAAGGGATTACGGGAAATACCAACCCAAATTGGCATTGATAATGATGATAAACTGGATGGGCTGAAGTGGCTTGTAGATTCTATTCATACACACGATACGCGTGTGATTGCCCACCTGAACCATCCGGGGAGAATGGCGAATCCCAAAATACCGGGGAATTACTTTTTATCTTCAACTGATCAGCCATGTGAAAACGGGGGTATGGTTCCGGTAATGATGGACAGGGATGACATGAAGGGGGCAATTGACCTGTTCGTGAATGGTGCGCTCAGGGCTGTCAGGGCGGGTTTTGACATAATAGAATTACAGTTTGGTCATGGATACCTGGCAGCACAGTTTATCTCCTCGCTGGTGAATAACAGGAATGATGAGTATGGAGATTCATTTGAAAACAGGATACGGTTCCCTCTTGAAATACTGGAAGCCGTGAAAAGCGTTGTAGACGTGCCCGTAATTGCCAGGATCAGCGGTGATGAGATGATTCCGGGAGGAATTAACCTGTCGGAAATGATTGAGTTCTCGAAAATAATTGAAGAACATGGTGTAGGGGCTGTGCATGTTTCAGCCGGCAGCGTATGTTCTACTCCACCCTGGTATTTCCAACACATGTTCGTGAAGAAAGGCAAGACATGGGAACTGGGGAAGGCAATAAAAGATAGTGTAAATATACCCGTTATATTCGTTGGACGTATTAACAGGCATGAGGATATTGTTACGCTGAATAACGAATATAAGGCCGACCTGGTTGCGGTTGGGAGGGCACTGGTGGCAGATCCCGATTATATTGGAAAATATTTCGGTGATGTAAAGGGAGCAATCAGGCCTTGCCTTGCATGTGACCAGGGATGCCTTGGCGGTGTCAGGGCCGGTGAAGGATTGAAGTGCATTGTAAACCCTGAAGTTGGGAGAGAGAATGAAATTATTGAACCTGCCCTGGAAGAAAAGAAAATGGCCGTGGTAGGTGGCGGTCTTGCCGGTATGCAGGCTGCAATAACACTTAGAAGCAGGGGGCATGATGTTACGTTGTACGAAAAAGATAAGCTTGGCGGGCAATTCAACTTTGCCCATCTTACACCCCATAAAAAGCCCATGGAAGGGCTGGTTCCTTATTTCGTAAATGAATTAGAGCATGATGGAATAGAGGTAGTTCATGAAGAAGTGAATAATCCGGCTCAACTATCGGGATATGATGGAGTTATCCTGGCAACAGGGTCAGAGCCGGCAGTTCCCGAAATACCGGGATTGGATAAATTTTATTGGGCAGATATAATGCTTGATGAGAATGTACCGGCCGGCAAAAAAGTACTGATAATTGGCGGCGGACTGGTTGGAGTTGATATTGCAACCGCTCTAATAGAAAGAGATAACCGGGTCATAATTGTTAAACGTACAGCCGATTTTGGAGAAGACATGGAAATGATTTCCAAGAACCTGTCCCTTAAAATGATGCGGGAGAAGGGGACGGTTTTCAGTGATCATACGCATATTAAGAAAATTGATGGCAGGACGGTGTATGCAGAACAGAACGATGAACCGGTAACTTTTGATGATATAGATATAATTGTTATTTCTACAAGCATGAACAGTTATAATCCAATGGAGGATGAACTAAAGGGCAAGGTGCCGGTACACGTTATTGGCGATGCCAGGGAAGTTGGTAACGTGCAGAAAGCAATAACGAATGGATACGAGATAGCCCGTGCTATATAAGATGACATATGTAAGATGAATACTTTAACAGATACTATTGGAAAAGCAGCCGAGCTGATTGCCAGGTCATCAAGAACTACGGCATTTACCGGGGCAGGGATTTCAGTTGAAAGCGGCATACCGCCGTTTCGTGGTGAAAATGGTTTATGGGAAAAATATGATCCCGTTTTCCTGGACAGAAACTATTTTTACCAGTACCCGGAAAGATCATGGAGGTTAATCAAGGAGATATTTTATGACTTTTTCGGCAGCGCGGAACCAAACGCGGCTCATTATTCACTGGCAAAGATGGAAGAGAATGGATATTTGCAATCTGTTATTACACAGAATATAGACAACCTTCACCAGAAAGCCGGGAGTACCGTGGTTCATGAGCTTCATGGAAATTCCAGGGATCTTTTATGCACCAGGTGCGAAAAATATTTCAAAGTAGAAGAAATTGGCCTTTCAGACCTTCCTCCACGGTGTATAGACTGTGGTTCCGTGTTAAAACCCGATTTTGTCTTCTTTGGTGAAAATTTACCTGATGAAGCTGTCATGTTTTCAATGCGGGAAGCTACGTACGCGGAGGTATTCATACTTATTGGAACAACCGGTGAAATAATGCCGGCATCCCAGATTCCCATCAAGGCAAGTCAGAATGGTAAAAAAATAATTGAAATTAATGTTGAACCTTCCAGGTATACGGGTACTATAACCGATATCTTTTTACAGGGAAAAGCAACTGTTGTTATGCAGCAGTTAGTATCTTCACTAATCGGGATTTCACAATGACTTCACAAAATATCGTACGACAGATCGCCGCGGTACATGACCTTTCCGCTTTCGGGAGGACGTCCCTTTCGGTGGTGATACCTATATTCTCT
>JAGYNX010000275.1 GCA_018399855.1 Spirochaetota bacterium | reverse complement strand
TCTTGAAAAATATCCATTGCCAAGACCAAGAGTGGTGCACTCAATCTATGCAGCGAAGCTTTATGTATGAGGAACCGTATGCGGTAGTTCCGCACGTACGGGTCTGTGGGGGTATTGGGTGGGTAACCACCCAACTCTACCCGGAGGTACAGAGAAATGATAAGTATTTTTTACCGCTAAGGCGCAAAGGGCGCAGAGAATCGCAAAGATGGAATATTAAAAAATATAATATCCTTTTCTTTTTCTTTTCTTTGCGCCCTTAGCGTACTTAGCGCCTTTGCGGTAATCCTTGTAGATACCCCCTCTGTACCTCTGAGCCTCTGTGGTAAAGCCCCTGAAAAATTCTTGCTGCCAGGTGATTTTCACTATACCATTTATATGTAATTTAAAGACTTATCTACCAAAGAGGATACCTGCATGGCTGAATACGAGAAACGCGGCATATGCGGCATATGTGCCGCCGGCTGCTGGATCATCGCGGAGTACGACGAGAATGGCAGGATCGTAAAGGTGCGTCCTGAAGAGGGCACCCAGATGGGGATAACCTGCCGCATCGGCGACCACTCCCCCGACATTATATATTCCGAAAACAGGGTGCTCTACCCCCAGAAGAGGGTGGGGCCCAGGGGCACCTATGACTTTGAGCGGATATCGTGGGACGAGGCCTATGATATAATCGTAGATAAGTTTCAGCATATCAAGAAGCACCATGGTGCCGAGGCAACCGCCATCTATACGGGAGTGGGCACCTTTGAGCTTGCCTACTGTGATATTTTTCAACCGAAGAACGTGATGGTTTCCTCGGCAAGCAGCGTGCTCTTTCCATTCGGGTCGCCCAATACCATGGGGGTGGGGGCCCTGTGCTACGTGGCATACGGCATGATCGCTCCCCATGTAACCTGCGGTAAAATTCTCAACGATATGTTCAATGACGTGGAGAACGCCGAGATGGTGGTGATCTGGGGAACCAACCCTGCCACCGACCTGCCGCCGGTTGACATGAAACGGATCATGGCTGCCCGTGAGCGGGGAGCGGAGGTGGTGGTCATCGATCCGCGACGCACCGCCGCGGTAAAGCTCACCAATGGGGAGTGGCTTCCCATACGTCCCGGCACCGACGGGGCCCTGGCCCTGGGCATGTGTAACGTGCTTATCGAGGAAGAACTCTACGACGAACACTTTGTGAAAAACTGGACGGTGGGGTTTGACGAGTTCTCACGATACGTGCAGCATTTCAGGCCGGAGGTTGTAGAGGAGATCACGGGCATTCCCGCGGCGAAGGTGGTGTCCCTTGCCCGCCGTATTGCCCGTGCCCGCGGGGTAACACAGCACATGTACACCGGCCTTGAATACAGCAACAGCGGTGTGCAGAACATCAGGGCATCCATCGTTCTGTGGGCCCTGGCAGGCCAGCTTGACGTACCGGGGGGACGCTGCTTCATGATGCCGGGAAATTCATTTCCCATCAATCGTGAGGGCCTCGTTGAGAATCCCGACGTGGGTGCACGGCTGGGACGTGACCGGTTTCCCGTCTACGTGAAGTACCGCGACGAAGCCCATGCCATTGCCCTCCCTCAATCGGTACTTGAAGAAAAGCCCTATAAAATCCGGGGTATGATCATACAGGGTGCCTCTATCACCACCTCGTGGCCCAACCCCGAGCTATGGCGCAAAACCCTGGGTGAAATGGATTTCCTGGTATGCATCGATCGGCAGATGACAGCAGATGCAGCCTACGCCGACCTGGTGCTGCCGGCAGCCACCTTCTACGAGATAGAGTCGTACATGGTGTACGGCCCCATATTCCGCATACGTGAAAGAATGATAGAACCCCGGGGAGAATCGCGGGGGGACGTGGAAATTTTGACCGAACTTGCCGCCCGCCTGGGATACGGCCACCTCTACCCGCAGGGTGAGGAGGCGGTGCTGCGGCACGTGCTGAAGGGCTCGGGCTTTACCCTGGAGGATGTGCGAAAGCAGGGGGGCATGGTGTCGAAGGAAACCGGCATGCTGCAATACCGCAAGTGGGAGAAGGGCCTGCTTCGAGCCGACGGCAAGCCGGGATTTGATACCCCGTCGGGAAAGTTCGAGATCGCCTCTGCCATTCTCGAGGAGTACGGGTATGATCCCCTTCCGGTGTACACCGAACCAGGCGAGGGCCCCCGTTCAAGGCCCGACCTTGCCGGGCAATTTCCCCTCGTGTTCAATTCGGGGGGACGAATGCGCTCCAGTTTTCACACCCAGCATCATGGGATTGAAAAACTGAACAGTGAAAGCCCCGAGCCGGTTGTCACCATGAGCAGGGCCGACGCTGAAAAAAGAGGTATATCGCTGGGGGACAGGGTGCGCATCACCACACCCAGGGGATGGGTGGTGATGCGGGCAATCGTCACCGATGACATGGCATCCGGCTTTATCGACGCGAATCATGCCTGCGGCTCTCCGGTTGGCCCCCGGGAGTGGCAGGAGGTTAATATAAACCACCTGACCGATCTTGATAATTACGATCCCGTATCGGGTTTTCCTGTATATAAGGCCCTGTTGTGCGAGGTTTCTAAAGAAGAAAACGCCACGGATATGCCCTATCCCCTTGCAGGTGAGATCAAGAGGGATGATTTTTCCGCGATATCAGCAGAACCCCTTGCGAAGAGGCAGGTCTACCTTGACTGGAACGCAACCACGCCCATGGCACCCGGGGTGAAGGAGGCGATGATGGAGGCTCTTGACCTGTATGGCAACCCGTCAAGCATTCACGGGGCGGGGGTTGGATCACGTAAGATCATGGAGGCGTCAAGGAGGGTGCTTTCTGACGCCCTTCACACCACCTCACGCCGAATCATCTTTACCGGGGGAGGGTCAGAGGCCAACAACCTGGCCATCAAGGGAACGGGCCTGGCCCCCGGCAACGCGAAAATGCATATCATCACGTCAAGTATCGAACACCCTGCCGTCAGCAACACCTGTGACTGGATGGAAGAACATGGCTTTACCGTGACACGCCTTCCCGTTGACCAGAATGGCCTGGTTTCACCGGAAAGTCTTAAAAAAGCCATCGGGCCCGATACATGCCTGGTCAGTATTATGCTGGCCAACAACGAAACCGGTGTTATTCAACCCGTGAAAGAACTTGCCGCAATTGCCCGGTCACAGGGGGTATTCTTTCATACCGACGCGGTGCAGGCATTCGGAAAGATACCGGTAAACGTAGAAGACCTGGGGGTTGACATGCTCACGGTCTCTGCCCACAAGATACAGGGGCCA
>JAGYNX010000274.1 GCA_018399855.1 Spirochaetota bacterium | reverse complement strand
GTCCCGACCCCAAGTCCAGACTTCGCCATCCGACGCGTTCTATCTTTCGTCACTATTGTACCTCCGAATGATACTCCTGTATTGACCTCACGCTGAGCTGATTACTCTGCCGCACTTCAATCAACCCCCGCACCGCGGCCCTGGCGGCCGAAATAGTGGTAATGATGGGCACATGGTATCGTACCGCGGCCTGGCGTATGGTATAGGCGTCATACCTGGTAATCTTACCGGTTGGAGTATTAATAATCAAGTCAATCTCGTTATTTTTCACCAGGTCGATAATATTCGGCCTGCCCTCACTTACCTTGTATACCCTTTCACATGGAATGTCATGCGCATTCAGAAAAGCAGCGGTTCCCTCGGTGGCGACGAATTCAAATCCGCCTTCACTGTAGAGGGCCCGCATCTCTTCAAGCAGCTCTTCCTTTGATCGTCGGTTAATACTTAAGAAAAGTTTTCCCCGAAGCGGCAACACGTCACCGGCAGCAAGCTCGGCCTTGTAAAACGCCTCGCCGAAGTGAGTGGCTATACCCATTACCTCCCCGGTGGATTTCATCTCGGGAGACAGCAGCGTATCTACACCGGGAAACTTCGTAAATGGCAGCACTGCCTCTTTCACACTGATATAGGGGATCTTTTTCATTTCAACAAGGCCAAGTTCCCTGAGCTTGCCTCCAAGCATCACCTTCAACGCTATCCTGGCCAGGGGTACACCGGTGGCCTTGGAAACGAAGGGCACTGTCCTGGATGCCCGGGGGTTTACCTCCAGGACGTAGAGCTGCTCTTCTTTTATGGCGAACTGTATATTTATCAGGCCTATAACATCAAGCTCAAGGGCAAGCCGCCTGGTTGCCTCTTTTACCGCTTCAATCATTTCTTTGCTGATATTAACCGATGGAATGATACAGGCCGAATCACCTGAGTGAACCCCCGCAAGTTCGATATGCTCCATTATTCCGCCTATGTAGATATCGGTACCATCACAGATGGCGTCCACGTCCACCTCTGTCGCGTCCTCAAGAAACCTGTCAATGAGGATTGGATGTTCTGGGGTAAGTTCAACCGCGGAGACTATGTATTCAAGCAAACTCTGCTCATCGTAAATGATAGACATGGCCCGTCCCCCAAGAACGTAAGAGGGCCGCACCAGCACGGGGTAATCGATGGAATTGGCTGTGCGTACCGCTTCATCACGGTTAAAGGCAATGCCGTTATCGGGCTGTAGCAGGTTCAGCTTTTTCACCACGTCTGAAAACCTTTCCCTGTCTTCTGCCCTGTCAATTGAGTCGGGTTGTGTACCCAGGATATTTACACCGTTTGCCTCAAGTTTTCTTGCCAGGCGCAGGGGTGTCTGTCCGCCAAACTGAACGATAACCCCTTCTGGTTTTTCCATCTTGTATATATGAAGTATGTCTTCAAGGGTTAACGGTTCGAAGTAAAGCCTGTCTGATGTATCGTAGTCGGTTGAGACCGTTTCGGGATTTGAATTAACCATGATAGATTCAATATTTTCATCCTTCAGGGCAAATGACGCGTGACAACAGCAATAATCAAACTCGATACCCTGCCCGATCCTGTTGGGGCCCCCACCCAGTATCATCACCTTGCGGTTTTCGGTGTATTCTCCCTCGTCCTCGTCATCATATGATGAATAGTAATACGGTGTAAATGCCTCAAACTCGCCGCCGCAGGTATCAACCAGCCTGAATCCGGGTTCTATGCCATTACTGATCCGGTACCCCCGAATTTCCTGTTCCAGGTCATTCAGGCGTATGGAATATTCTTTTTGCTCGTCAAGTCCTCGCTGGTGCAGTGCGGTTATTTCATCCCGGTATACCAGAAAGGCAAGCTGCCGGTCAGAATACCCCATGCGTTTCATGTTCATCACTATTTCAGGAGACAATCCTTTCGCCGAGGCTTCCCCCGAGAATTCGATTTCGGCATCTACCAGTTCTTTTAATTGATATAAAAACCATGTATCAATGAAAGTTACGGATGATATTTTCTCAGGGGTCCAGCCGGTTTCCAGGGCTTTTTTGATATAAAATATCCGGTCTTCCCTGGCAACACGCAGCCTTTTTTCGATATAGTCAGCCGCCTGGTCTTCGGGCAGCCCGTTGAAGGTATCATCAATCTTAAAATTTCCGTCAGAGCCAAGACCGTACCGTTCTATCTCCAGCGAACGAAGGGCTTTCTGAAAGGACTCCTTGAATGTCCTGCCGATAGCCATCGCTTCTCCCACCGATTTCATCTGTGGACCCAGGGTGGGGTCAGATCCGGCGAATTTCTCGAAGGCCCACCTGGGAATTTTTGTGACAACATAATCAATGGTTGGCTCAAAACACGCGGGGGTTTCGCGGGTTATATCGTTGGAAATCTCATCAAGGGTGAGGCCAACCGCAAGCTTCGCGGCTATCTTGGCAATTGGGAAGCCGGTGGCCTTTGAGGCCAGGGCAGAGCTTCTGCTTACCCTTGGATTCATTTCGATAACAATAACCCGTCCGTCTTCGGAATTTATGGCAAACTGTATATTTGATCCGCCGGTTTCCACACCGATCTCGCGTATTATCTTTATAGCCATGTTTCTCAGGTTCTGGTATTCCCTGTCTGTCAATGTCTGCTGGGGGGCGATGGTTATTGAATCACCCGTGTGGATGCCCATGGGGTCGAAATTCTCGATTGAACAGATAATAACCACGTTATCGTTCAGATCACGCATTACCTCAAGTTCGAACTCTTTCCAGCCGATCACCGACTCTTCCAGAAGCACCTGGCTTATGGGTGATTCGTCGAGGCCCCTTCGCACCAGGTCGATAAAGTCTTCACGATTGTAGACGATGTTACCGCCGGTGCCGCCAAGTGTAAAGGCCGGCCTTATTATCAATGGCAATTGAATTCGCTCAAGCACTGCCATTGCCTCGTCCACACTTGAGGCAAAGCCTGATTCGGGCACCTCCAGGCCTATGTCCACCATGGCGTCCTTGAACAATTCCCTGTCTTCTGCTTTCTTAATCGCATCTATTTTAGCGCCAATCAGCTCAACACCGTGCCGGTCAAGAACACCGCTGTCATACAGGTTCATGGCGGTATTCAGCGCTGTCTGCCCTCCCACGGTTGGCAGCAGGGCGTCAGGTTTCTCGCGCTCTATGATCTTTTCCACAACCTCGGGGGTTATAGGCTCAATATATGTCCTGTCAGCAAGTTCCGGATCGGTCATGATGGTTGCCGGATTGGAATTGATGAGTACAACCCTGTATCCTTCTTCCTT
>JAGYNX010000273.1 GCA_018399855.1 Spirochaetota bacterium | reverse complement strand
TGCGAAGGGTAATATCCAGGGAGGCGGCGATGTCCCTGTTGGAGTTCCCTGCAAGGACCAGTTGTATTAACTGGTATTCCCTGTCGGTAATATTGCTCTTTTCCAGCAGGGAATACCGCGCACGCATCTTACGGGCGGTAATTAAAAATCCCACGGTATCACCAAACCGGTCTTTAAAGATGGACAGGGCTGCCTCAACCAGGCTGGTTTTACCTTCCGAAACACGCAGGTTCAGGGTGATGCCCCAGAGGGTTCTATCTTCAATGGAATCCAGTAGTCGACGAACAAAATCGTACTCAACAAAAATATCTTCAAGTGAATAGCTATTCTGCCGAGTTTCCAGCTTTTCACGCAATGCACGGTTTATCTTGAAGATCCGTTTATTACCATCACTTATAATTACCATTTCATACAGGGAATCCAGTACATCATGTAAAAGAAATCTTTCGTACACGCCGAGAAAGCGGTACCTGATCATGGCATACCAGATCAGTGATATCCAGATAATGCTGTATAAGGGAGCCTGGCCGTAGGTAAGGTAATCGAAGAAGATGGGTGCAAGGAATGGTTCAATATTGAAACCGGTGATAGTAATAACAATGGCGATGAATATTAACCGGCTCTGTTTTCGAATTCGTATGCTGCCGGTATTTTTCATGTGAATATAGAGCAATACAAGTGAAACAATATAATATCCCAGGTAGTTGGTTATGAGCAGGTAAAAGGACATGTTATTGTAATCGGGAACCATCACCCAGTATTCACCCGAACGGTAAATATCAGAAAAAACAAGATGATCGCTCAGGCTGACGTATAAAAAGTAAAAGGATGGCAGGTATAAAAGGTATAGCCAGTTCGTTTTGAAAAAACCCGTGTGCCTGAGCGTAAAATGCAGAACAAAAGCATGCAGGAAAATGTAGCCGGGGGAGGAAACCTTCAACCAGAAAAAGCCCTCTTCGGCGGTGTGGGCGGAATAGCCGAACGCGCCGCCAAAAAGCCACAGGGAGATACTGAGGCAGATCAACAGAAAAAGCCGGTTGTTGACCGACTTGTAATCCCTGAAGATAATAAAAAAACCCTCAACCAGGGTTAAGGCCAGAGCCATGACTGCGATAAAAGATAGTATGTTCACAAAATCTATAAGTTCACTACTTTTACGGGTAAAAGTCAATTTATAATTTACAAAATTGTCATTAACTGAATGTGTTAAAAAAAGAAGAGAGGGGCATCTAATGAATGAAATTATCCCAATACCATTTCCCGGCATGTGCGGCAACTGTTACCTGCTGAAGAATGGTGATAACTACGTGCTTGTGGATACGGCCCTGCGGACCAAAAGAAACATGCTTGAAGAGAAACTGGACGAGCTGGGCTGCACACCTGAAAAGCTGAAGCTTATCGTGCTTACCCACGGGGATTTTGATCATTCGGGGAATGCCCTGTACCTGGGGAAGAAATACGATAGCCCGGTTGCCATGCACAGGGAAGATGCTCCCATTACCGAGAATGGAAGGATGTTCATAAACAAGAAAAAGAAAAGAACGCTTATTGACTGGCTCAGCAGAAAATTTCTGCAAATTGATACCTTCACCCCTGACATTTACATGGAAGACGGAATGGACCTGAATAACTACGGGGTGAAGGCGAAAATACTGCATCTTCCGGGACATTCCGCGGGGTCAATCGGCGTGCTTACCGCCGAGAATGACCTGCTTTGCGGCGACCTCCTGGAGAACCGCAAACGCCCCCGCCTGTACTACGTGGACGACGCGGGGGCGGTGCAGAAGAGTATAGAAAAGCTGAAGCAGTATGAAATACGGGTTGTATATCCCGGGCATGGTTCAGCATTCCGGTTTACAGATTTTTCCGGTTAACTGATACGTACCCCCTGCTTTTTCAGCCTTTCCTGCACGCTGGAGATGTTTACCCTTCCCGTTGATCGTCTTTCCTTTACCGATGTGGCCGCGGCAACACCCGCGCCCTGACCTGTCACCATGCAGCAGACCATCTGCCGCGTGGCGGCATGGGATATCCTGTCACCGCCCACGCAGCGTCCTGCCACAAGCAGGTTCTCCACTTTCTGCGGAAGGATGATGCCGTAGGGCACCTGGAAATACCTGCCGGTTGTGGGGATGTAGAGCTGGCCGTACCCGTCGATGAATTCGGGGCATACCCCGATGGTGTCATCGAAACGGGCCTGGTTTTTCACGTCCTTCTCGGTGATGTTGTAGGCCCCTTTTATCTTTCGTGATTCACGCACCCCCAGTGAGGTGCTGAAGTTGCGGAGTTTTGCATCGGAAAACCCGGGTTGAAATTCACGCAGTGCCTGCATTGAAAGCAGTGAACGCCTGCGTCCTTCGATCTCGGCCCTGGTGAGGTCAAGCACGTTTGTGGGGTCAATCCCGTGCATGTGCACCGCGTCCATGGAGAGGATGTCCCCGTCCTCGGTAAGGCCGCTCCACCAGCCCACGATGTCCCAGTCCTTTTCAAGGATACCCGCCTTCTTGCCTTTTTCGAAGGGGGTGGCCATCACGGTGCTGGCCATCTCGTCTTCCTTGCCGGAGGTCTGCAGTCCGTAGTCTTTCATTTTTTTCGTGTTCGTCAGGCTGTCAAACATGAAGGGCCAGTAGCCGATGTTGGTGCAGCTGAAGTTGGTGGTCACTTCCATGAGCTTATCTTTAGGGCTCTTTCGAAATGGGGCCCCGGCGTAACTGGCGATATCAGCATCACCGGTGGCGTCGATCACCCGCTTGGCCAGTATGGCCTGTCTCCCTGACTTGCTCTCTGTGATAACCCCCTTGATACGGTTCCCTTCCATAATTGCACCAACGGCAAAGCAGTGCAGGACGGGCACGGCGCCTGATTCTATCAGCATGGCATCGGCAACATGCTTGAACAACTCGGTATCAAGCATCTCGTAGGTGGGCTCCCCGTCAACAATAAGCCCCTCGTCTTCCAGTATGCCGGTGACAAAGGGGATCTTTCGCATGGCCTTGAAGGGGTCAATGCTGGCACCCATAGACTTCGCCTTTGTTTCAAACTCATGGCACATGCCTCCCGCGTCAATGGTATCCTTGTAGCGGTACCATGACGTGGTGCCGATATTGGCCTGGGTGATCACCCCGCCGAAAAACCCGTAACGCTCAAGCAGTATGACGTCCACCCCTTCACGGGCAGCCGAAAGTGCTGCTGAAAGTCCAGAGGGTCCCCCGCCAACAACCAGTACATCTGTTTCGGTAAGGACGGAAACAGATCTTGCCGATTCATAGATCCGTTTGCCTGATCTTTTGGGAGCTTTTGGC
>JAGYNX010000272.1 GCA_018399855.1 Spirochaetota bacterium | reverse complement strand
CGTAATCGCAGACAAACCGATTCGTAATTCTTTGAGAAGACGGCAAAGAGAACTTTACTTTATTACGCACACTATATACACTATATTGAATGAAAAGGATACTACTATGAATATAGACGATCTCATCAATGACGAAGGTGATCTTCAAATAGATCCACATTTTCTTGAAACAGACCTTACCTCTGTCGACCAGGTTATGCCTGAGAAGCTCCATATCATACCGGTACGGTATCGCCCCATCTTTCCGGGAATTATTACACCCCTTATAATATCCCAGGAGCGCTTTTGCGAGTCCATTGACATGGCAATTGACAGTTCACGGGTAATCGGAATCTCCCTGCTGAAAGACGACGATGCTGAAGACATCGAATCAGATGATCTGCACATTTACGGGTCCGCGGCGAAGGTGCTCAAAAAGATCAATCTTCCCGACGGGGGAATAAATGTGCTGATCAACAGCATAAAACGGTTTCGAATCAAGAGTGTAACCGAAGAATCCCCCCATATTATTGCCGATGTTGAATACCTTGAAGAAAAGGCCAGCAACAGGAACATCGAGATAAAAGCCCTTACCCGGGCGGTTTTAAGCCAGTTGAAGATTCTTTCTGAGAATAATCCCCTCTTTACCGAGGAGATGAAGCTTACCATGGTAAATGTTGATGAGCCTGGTAAAATTGCTGATTTTGTCACCTCAATTCTCAATCTTGAGAAGCATGAATACCAGGACATTCTTGAAACAATCAACATAAAAAAGCGACTTGAAAAGGTACTCCACCTCTTATACAAGGAAATTGAGGTTCTTTCC
Organism: Spirochaetota bacterium; assembly: GCA_018399855.1. Taxonomy (GTDB): domain Bacteria; phylum Spirochaetota; class UBA4802; order UBA4802; family UB4802; genus M55B154. The sequence continues at coordinate 2,506 of JAGYNX010000272.1, read as the reverse complement.
GTACAGAAAAAAATTCAAAATAATATCAATGACAAGATTGACAGGCAGCAGCGTGATTTTTTTCTTCGCGAACAGTTGCGGGCCATAAAAAGCGAGCTTGGTATAGACGAAGACGAACGCAGCCGTGAAATACGGGATATGACTGAAAAGGTCACTGCACTGCAGCTCAAAGGCGAGGCCAAAGAGAAAATGGACGAGGAGCTTCAAAAGCTCCAGATCATGGATCCTAACACATCTGAATATACATTAACAAGGAATTACGTGGATACGGTAATATCCCTGCCCTGGAACAAGCGTACTGAAAACCCCATTGATATCGATCAGGCAGAAAAAATCCTCGATAAAGACCATTACGGCCTGGAAGATGTAAAAAAGCGTATCATTGAGTTTCTTGCGGTACGCAAACTGAAAGCCGATAATACAGGTTCAATAATTTGCCTGGTAGGGCCTCCCGGAGTGGGAAAGACATCCCTGGGTCAATCTATTGCCAGGGCAATGAACAGAAAATTTTTCAGGATGTCACTCGGTGGCATGCGTGATGAAGCCGAGATAAAGGGTCACAGGAGAACCTATATCGGCGCCATGCCCGGCAAGATAATTCAGGGTTTAAAGATAAGCAAATCAGTTAACCCGGTCTTCATGCTTGATGAGATCGACAAGCTGGGACAGAGTTTCCAGGGCGATCCTGCCTCCGCCCTCCTGGAGGTGCTGGATCCCGAACAAAACGCCGCCTTCAGGGATCATTATCTCGATATGCCCTTTGACCTGTCTGATGTATTTTTTATTACCACTGCCAATACTCTTGACTCCATTCCCAGGGTACTGATCGACCGTATGGAAGTCATACGTTTGTCCGGTTACATCGCTGAAGAAAAATACCAGATAGCCAGGAAATATCTTTTACCAAAACAGTTAAAAAAACACGGATTGAAAAGATCTACCATAAAAATTGATAAAAAGGGCTTCCACTTTATTATAGACGGCTGGGCACGAGAAGCGGGAGTAAGAAACCTCGAGAGAAGCATACAAAAGATATGCCGAAAATCAGCAACCCTCACCGCCCGTGAAAAAAAGCTGCCCGAAGGCACCCTCAATACTTCCCAGATACGTGCATACCTGGGACCCGAAGTATATACCGAGGAAGATATCCCCAGGACACTCAAACCAGGCCTGGCAGTGGGGCTGGCATGGACCGAGCTGGGCGGGGCCATACTCCTCATAGAGGCCATCGAAGTAGAATCCGGCAAGGGACCTCAGCTTAAACTGACAGGTCAACTTGGTGAAGTAATGAGTGAATCGGCAAATATTGCCTTCAGTTATGTGCAGCATTATCTTTCGGGTGAAAAGGAATCGGTTGATTTTTTCCTGAAGAATGCCCTTCATATTCATGTACCCGCCGGCGCAACCCCGAAAGACGGTCCCTCGGCAGGTATTACCATGGCAACGGCCCTGTATTCATTGATCACCCGTACAACCATGAAAAGCGGCTATACCCTCACCGGTGAACTGACACTGAGCGGCCGGGTGCTGCCTGTTGGCGGCTTAAAAGAAAAAATAATTGCTGCCAAACGAGCATCACTGAAAAACATAATAATCCCTTTTGAAAACCAAAAAGATCTCCAGGAAATACCAGATTATGTGAAAAAGGGTTTGCACTTTCATCCGGTAAAGGATATGAATGAAGTATTCTCCACAGTATTCCCTGCAAAAAGGAGATAGGGGACATGATAATAAAAAATATTATGGAAGATATCGTTTCCGCAAGCGTGGATGAACTTATCGAGAAGACTGATCGCCTTAAAAACTTAAGCGATTACAGAAACAATATTATTGCCTATACCCTCAACAGGATTCAACCAAGATACGTTACAAGTGAACGGGGCATTATTCACAGCCGCCTTGAGTCAAGATATATCTTTCAGCAAAAAGCCGACATTCTTATGCTTATTCACGAGGCTGCTGAATTGATCTCATCACGAAGGCTGTCAAAAACTCAAGATAACATCACCGAGATACAGGCAAGGGATATCTTTTTCCCTCATTTGATGGGGGAGGTGCTTGAAGAAACCACCTTTTCAATAATACCGGGGGTAAAAATAACCCTGTTTTTAAATGATGAACCGGCTGATATGATCGATGACAGCTGGAACAATCCCTACACCACCAGCATGGCAACCAACGGATATTATCATTTCTGGCCCGATTTCAATCCCGATAAAATGGATACTGATGCTGCCTACACTTTTTCCCTGAAATTCACCCATCCAAAATGCGAAACACGAACTACCAGTGTCGAACTGACACCGGTTGATGACATCAATTTTTATAAGTCTAAATTCGTACCCCTTACTCTTTTAACGGTGAAAGAGGGAGTAGATATTTCATTCCTATATGAATAGTGATGAGGACTATGAAACGATCTCTGATTCTCTTCGCGGTATTCTCGTTCATATTAGCATCACAACTATACGCCGGTATACACGGTACCGGCATGGGGGGGATAAAG
>JAGYNX010000271.1 GCA_018399855.1 Spirochaetota bacterium | reverse complement strand
ATCTTCCCATAGAATGTTCTCCCTTCCCAGGAGTTCTGATATGATCAATGGGAGTGACACCACTCCCGCGGTACCGCCATACTCATCCACCACTATGGCTATCTGTATCTGCCTTGTTAAGAATTCGGCAAGAAGTTCACCCAGTTCTTTCGAGGCAGGATAATGATCAATGGTATGCATGAACCTGCTGATATTTTTACCCTTCTTCATGCCATATCGATAGGGAATAAGGTCACGGGCATCAAGCACCCCCACGATATGATCAGGATCGTCTTTGAAAACCGGTACCCGCACCTGTCCACTTTCAAGAAATATACCTGTTGCCTCATCAATATCAGCGTCCGCGCTTATGAACACCGCCTTGTTACGTGGAATCATGACATTCTCTGCTTCTTTCTTTGAAAATCGTAAAACATTTCGAATGAACTCACTCTCACTGTTACTTATGATGCCATGCTTTTCTCCGGCTTTTATAGCCTGTGCCAGTTCATCTTCAGTAATGCTTTCACGTTCCTGCAGCTTCAGGTTGAATACGCGTATAAGCCCGTTGGTGAAGGCCAGAAGCACCACACGCAGGGGATAAAAAACAGTGTGAAATATCCTTAAAATGGGAACAGATTTACGTGAATATTTTTCATAATCATTGATGGTGATAACTTTTGGTGAGATTTCACAAAGAACAATAATAATGGGAGTAACTAAAGCTATGGCAATAATATGACCATAGTTTGGCCATACTGACAGCAGCACATTTGTGGACAGGGCGGACACGATAATATTCACAAACATGTTACCGATAAGAATCGTAATGAGCACATTCTGAGGAGAACGCATAAGTGAGGAGATATAATACTCATGTGAATCACTGGAAAGGGCGTACCTGTGCAGATCAGTTTTTTTTATGGAAAACAATGCAGTTTCAGTACCCGAAAAATACGCGGACAGCATGAAGAATACAAGTAAAATGATGATGTTCAGGGTTATAATATCCATGTATGGTGTGGAGTTCTTATGGAAAAAGTTCTGATTCCCTTATTTTTAAAATTTTCGCGCATGCTTTTTTGAAACTACCGGTCGGATCCTGCAAACCCTTTTCAACTTTGGAAAGGTATGATGGAGAACAGTTTAGCATATTAGCCAGTTCGTATTGCTTAATACTTTTTTCTTTTCTGACACTCCATAGTTTATTCTTGAAACTGTTGTTTATCTTCTCAACATTCTTTCCCTCGATTTTCTCAGGGAAGAGCTGCTTTATAGGGATATTCAAATGCCTGGCGCATGCCTTTTTGAACTGTTCCGTAGGTTCCTGCGTTCCTCTTTCAACTTTGCACAGGTACGAAGGCGACACATTAAGGGCCCTGGCCATATCATATTGTTTTATATTCTTCTTTCTTCTGAAATAAGGAATAAGATTTTTAACCAAAACACTTCCTCCTTGAAGACAGGCAGCTGTGAAACCCGGGGCCATGCATCAAATTTCTAGTTTTACGTTAAAGGAATATTTTTTCGTGGATGTATGACCAGAAAAATCACGGGCTGAAACCGTCACGGTGTTCACCCCGTCCCTGTATGATACCTTCGGTATCTTGTAATAACCCTTTTCGTCAAACAAACTATGAAATATATTTCCTGAAATTGTCAATCCATTTTTTGAATTTACTATAGCATCAAAAGTGACAGAATACACTTTTTCATCATTTACGGATACATCAAGTAAATACACACCACATTTTTCTGACCCTTTTATTGAATCAAAAATATCTATCAACAGGGGGTAATGCCTGGTTAACCGTATGTTACTTCCTTCCCTGATTGAATAATAATGATTATCAATCCTTATAAACAAACCATTTATTACAGGAGGTTTTATATCGTCTACCCCTGGCAGCACTTTCAAGGGGTTCACTGATTTACCGGTCTTTCTTTCTATCAATGTAAAATGAAGATGCCGCCCGTATGATCTACCTGTGTTAGCCATCATTCCCAGCAAATCCTTACTGGAATAGGTATTTTTTTTCGGTACATCATCCTCAAGATGGGCATATAAAGAATACAGTGTATCATTATGGCGTACAATCCTGTAATTACCCAGACCAGGGTAATCATCAAGGGGGAACACCGACTTATCCCAGAAAAACACCAGTTCACCATCAGCAACCGGATATATCTTCCGGTCAGATGATATAACATCCATTCCGTCATGAAAATGATTACCCCTGGATTCACCAAAGGTTGATGTTATGGTAACGTTTTCAGCAGGCCACCTGAAAGACGCGGAAAACAGAACCAGGAAGACAATGCATATATACAGTGATATCTTCTCTTTCATATCTTTCAGTTCTCCCCTGTTCTTGTATCGGCATTCCCGTTTTCACTGTCTTCCTGAACCGGAAGATGAAGCGGACAGTATTCCCCCGGCTCTGACCCCATGTAAAACAATTCATCTTCTGCCACCCGTGGACACAGCCCCTGCTCCCTGGGAACCATACCGCTGTCAAGGCATATGGTCTGCCGTGTAAGCCCCTCATCGGGCACAATAAAAGCCATGGGTGAACTGTTTCTATAGGTACCTCTTATGTACTGTCCCCATACGGGAGCCGAGACCACACCACCTGCCCGTCCCGGTCCCAGGGATATGGCACCCTTATTATTTCCTATCCATACCGCGGTAACCAGGTCGGGAGTGTATCCGACGAACCACGCGTCATTATAATTCGTGCTGGTGCCGGTTTTTCCAGCAATCTCTACCGGCTGTTTCCAGTTCCTCATGATCCATGAAGCGGTACCATTCTCTTCGAATACCCCTTTTAACATGGAAACGGTGATGGCGCCGGCAACCGGATCGATGATCTTCTCAATATCTTTTCGCTTTTCACGGATATAACGCATCGCCTCTTCTTCTTTGTTCCAGACTATGTTACCGTTATAATCATTTACATATCGTATACCGAAAGGTTTGATAAATTCCCCGCCGTTAACAATAACCGAGTGTAATATTGCGTTCTCAATTGGTGATACTTCGTAAGTTCCAAGGGCCATTGATAGTGTCTTGCCGAAACGATCACCCAGCTCACCTGACGGCATATCAAGGGCATTCTGTAAAATTGAGAATATTCTGGAATACCCCGTTCGATCAAGAACCTTTACCGATACCACGTTGATGGAGCGGCGCAATGCCTCACGAACGATAACCTCGCCAAGATATTTCTTATCATAATTCTCAGGGGCATACCCTCCCTTGAAGACCTTTTTCCTGTCCATGAACACGGTTGATGGGGTTATCACCCGTTCCTGCAGGGCGGCACAGTAGACGATTGGCTTG
>JAGYNX010000270.1 GCA_018399855.1 Spirochaetota bacterium | reverse complement strand
GGGTGAAACCGTATACGATGGCATCGCTGAAGAACTGGAGTTGCTGGACGGTGCCCACGCGGGGTTCAATTTGCAGGACGTGCATGATGGGAAAACAACCCCCGTGTTTTTCGGCAGCGCGGTCAGTAATTTCGGGGTTGAACTTTTGCTTAAGGGGTTCCTTGAGTTTTCTACCCGTCCTCTTCCCCGGTCTGTTGGAGAGGAAATTATACCACTGGAAGGCCCCACTTTCTCGGCCTTCGTGTTCAAGATCCAGACCAACATGAATCCGCAGCACCGGGACAGGATGGTTTTTGCCAGGATCTGTTCTGGCAGGTTCTACAGGGATATGACCGTTTTCAATACCCGGTATGGACGGGAGGTGCGGATCGCATATTCACACAGCCTGTTCGGACAGGGCAGGGAAATCGCCGACGAGGCCTACGCCGGTGATATTATCGGTTTTATTACCAACGCTGATTTCCAGATAGGTGATACTATCAGTTCTGATCCCGGTTTATGTTTCAATGAAATACCCAGGTTCGCTCCAGAGTGTTTTGCCTATATTCAGAACAAATCAATTTCCAGTTACAAGTCATTCAGAAAGGGACTGGATCATCTCCTGGCGGAGGACATTGTGCAGTCATTTGTGCTGGAAGATCATGGCAGTAATCTTCCCCTCCTGGGTGCCGTGGGGCCCCTCCAATTTGAAGTGCTGCAATACCGGTTGCGAGATGAATACGGTGTGGAAACCAGCCTGGAGATGAAGCAATGGAATGTGCTGCGCTGGCTGGATGATACCAGCGATCATAAAGCAGCCGACCTGGAGCTTCCTTATGACTGCGCCCATGGCAGGGATGACAGGGGACGGCCGGTGCTGCTCTTTACCAGCGAATGGTCGATGGAATATTTTCTCAAGAACAACCCGGGTGTAGTTGTACATGATTCTCCCAGGGAACTCGAGGTGGTGAAATGACCGGTGAAGAAAAAAAGGCTGTCAGGGAAGAAATTGAACAAAGAATTGCCGACGCCCAGAAAAGCATTCAAACCCTTCGTGAACAGACAAAACCCGTTCCTCCCAGCGTGGCAATCGGCAGGTTAACCCGGATGGATGCCATTCAGCAGAAAAGCATGGCCGAGGCCAACCTGCGATCTACTGAAAATGATATAAAAAATCTCAAGAAAGCCCTCCTGCGCCTTGATGATGATAATTTCGGTGTGTGCGTGGTGTGCAGTGGAGAGATACCCATCGGCCGTATACTTGCCGTGCCAGAAGCGAAGGTGTGTGTGAAATGTGCTTCCTCGAAGAGATGAAAACAGGCTGCCGGGAAACAGTATAAAGCGATTGATTTCATATCAATTATCAATTGTAATATTATTCCCTTCCAGTTCCTCAATGGCCTTTCTGATGGTATCGGGGATTGCTGTTTTCACGTTTTTGTTATAATCATATAGAACAACCCGTCCGGTACCACGGGCCGCTTCACCCGCATTTTTACTTACAATCAGGTATTCCATGGTAAACCCTGATTCTGATATGCTGTCGATTCTTGCATGAACAGTAACCGTATCGGGAAATTGCAGGGGAGTAATGTATCTGCATGAGGTCTCTGCCAGTATTGGACCGATACCGGTTTCTTTCATGTGATCGGTAAGACCCAGTCTTAAAAAATATTCAATACGGGCAGATTCAAAGTATCGAAAAAATACGATATTGTTCACATGCCCAAAGGCGTCCATCTCTCCCCAAACAACGGGAAGTTCAACGGCAACCGGGTATTCATGTTGATGCTGCATGATTACCTCCTAAGGGTTCACTGGCCAGAAACTGGCAAATCATTTTTAAACAGGCCAGTCGCCGCTATGACATTAAGCACAAGACCGAACACGTTAATACCCATCGCAAGCAGCCACAGGGGTAAAGAATAATAGAGGGTTGGATCTTCAATATAATTGAATACGTGTATGATAACACCTCCCCATGAGAAGATTACGATGGATGCAAGCATCAGTAAGCGATATGTTTTCATGTATCCAAATGTAGCGGCATGAAGGAAAAGTCCATACACTGACATGGCAAGAGCCCCCTTAACAGGGTCGGTGGTGGAAAGCTGCTGCCCTCCGTTTAGTACGACTACGTAACTGACCACGTTATAGGCCAGGCCTGAGAAACAATACAAGAGTTGCATCTTTAAAAGTTTTGAAAGGGTTGGTTTTTCCATATTACTCTCCGGAGACAGGTTGTCTCAACAATTTATATATGATGGAACATGTTTTTGCAATCATTGTTTTTTACGATCATGAAGAATGTCAATAATAGTATCACGCAGGGATGCGGGGAAGGTTGTATGTTTGCACTAAGCACTCATTATCTGTGTTAATCATCGCTATCCGAGTAAACTACCCTGTTCCTTCCCTGTTCCTTGGCACGATATAGTGCAATGTCGGCTCTTTTCACCAGGTGTTCATGGGTTACTTCACTTGTATTATGAGACGTGGTCACCCCAAGGCTGATAGTAATGAACCCGGTGGTGGAGGATTTGGTATGCGGAATCTTTAATTTCTCGATGTGCAACCGAATATTTTCTGCTACGGCCGTAGCCCCGTCGTATCCCGTATTTGGCAATATCACCACGAATTCCTCACCGCCGTAACGAGCGCAAAAATCTGTGGGCCTGCGGAGGGTTGAGTGTATTGTGTTTGCCACTTCCTTCAGGCCGTTATCACCGAAGTCATGTCCATATGTATCATTGTATGCCTTGAAGTCATCGATATCACACATGATCACTGACAATGGTGTATTCTCTCTCTGGCTTAGTTTCAATTCTTCAAGTATCCTGACAGAAAACCCCCGCCGGTTGGCTATTCCGGTTAAAGAATCAGTGGTAGATTGTTGTTTAATGGTGGTATATGCTTTATTCAGCCGTCGTCCACCAATGATAATGCCGGTGATACCAAATATAGCAATAGACAGGTGCCCAAACAGTAATGAAATAAGCGGGATGGAGCCGTACATGGGAAATGTAACACTGATGCCGCCGCGGATATCACCTTCACGATAACCCTGCTTTGCGTGACAGCTTAAACATGATTTGTCTGTTACCAGCGGAGCCATGTAGAAGAATACTTCTTGCGCATCATTTTTTCTAAATAGTCCTTTTCCCTTCACCCCATTTTGGAAACTCCTGAGGACGATCTCTTCCAATTCATCCGGTTTATTAAGGGGGCGTATTGGATTAAGACTGGTAATATGAAACGAGATATTCTCCTTTTGAGCAATTTCGCTTATCTGCCTTGTCATGTAGGCGGGATTTATCTTTGTAAGGGTTAGATTGTTATTAATCTTGATATCC
>JAGYNX010000027.1 GCA_018399855.1 Spirochaetota bacterium | reverse complement strand
AACCCCCGGCATCCCGTCAAACAGAATGGCACTTGGCCTGTTACTCTCATGCACTTTCCTGGTCATCTTCGCTATTGAATCGTATACCTCGGGGTTCTGAAGGGGCATGATGATAGACTCACGAATTTTGCGTTTTACTTCTTCATAACCCGCGATATAGCTCCAATCGAGGGTACCCTTCTCCATATACACGGTTGCCCCGTATTGTTTCAGCCTCTGTACCGGGTCTACCTTCATTGAGCGGTAGGCGGCCTGAAATATTTCAAGCACGCAATTAACTTCCTCCTGAGAGAGGTTTCCTTTTTTTGTCATTTCCGCCTTGAAATTGGTGGTGAGGCCGAAAAATTCGATTTTAAAGTTATCCAGGATATTCTCAGTCTTAAAGAGACTCTTGTGCAGCGCCTGAAAGGCATAGTACCCATCACCGTAAGAATGTATTCGCACATGATCCAGGTGGTCTTTGATAATCGTGACGAAAACGGACAAAATCCCCTCGTTCAGTTCGGGTAATGGAAACATCACGTGGGTAGATCCCTTCTCAAAAGATATTCTTGGAACAGGTATATTCTGACGCATCGAAAGACTCTCGGCGAATGTCACCACCGAAGATTCTACCTGCATTTTCATCCTGTCAAACTCAATAAGGTTGTTCTCGATCACCGTATTCATTGAACTACTCCTTCTTATGTCTCATTATAGTATCGACATTGAGACACACAGGGTAAAGAGTATTTTTTCTTGTGTAAAGGATCAGGCCAGGGCACCACCATCAACCACCAGGCAGGCCCCGGTTGTAAAACTGGCAGCATCTGACACAAGGTACAGCACCGCTCCCGCCATCTCGTCTGGTTCAGCCGCCCTCCTGAGAGGTATGGTAGGGAGTATTATGTTCATCACGTCCTCGTTCTGTGTCATAACTGAAGAGAACTTCGTTTCTGTCAATCCCGGCAGCAGCGCGTTAACCCGTACGTTGAAACCAGCAAGTTCCTTGGCAAAAGATTTTGTCATGGCAATCACTCCCGCCTTTGTCATCGAATATATACCCTGCATAATGGCGGGGCGTACACCGTTGATGGAGGCAACGTTTACAATACTGCCGCTTCCATTCTCCACCATCATTTTGCCGGCCTTCTGGCTTAAAAAGAAATACCCCTTCATGTTCACGTTCATGGTTTTGTCCCACGCTTCTTCGGTGGCATTAAGCACGTCACCGAAATAGGGATTTGTGGCCGCATTGTTGACGAGTATGTCAAGTTTTTTGTATTCTTTCTCTATCTGGCTGAAAAGCTGATCAATTTCTTCCATCTTGCCCGTGTGGCATGGGATGGTCCGGGCTTTTCCCCCCGCCTCTTTAATATCCTGCTCAACTTTTTCGAGGGATTCTTTTTTTCTGCTGGTAAGAATAACCTCTGCCCCGTGGGCTGCCAGTGTTTTGGCAATGGATTCTCCTATCCCCCTGCTCGCCCCTGTAACAAGTGCCGTTTTCCCGCTGAGATCAAAACTGATTGTACTCATGGCATCCTTCCTCCGATTTACCCGTATATTTGCAATTATTCCATACCCTATTTCACATATTGACTTACGGTACGTCAAATCAAAAACATCCGGGATTATCCGTTAAAAGGTCAGAGATTACTCTTCGTAACTTCTCATTTTTTGGGGGCGAACGGGCTTTAAACAAAAAAAAGAATATTAATTTTATGAGACATAATGCACAATGGTCTCGTTATGAAGAAGATACTTATACCAGATATTCCAGAAGAAGAGCAGACAGAAGTAGTAAAGCTGCTTTTAAACATAATTAGTCAGCAATCTGAAATGATTCAGAAGCAAGCAGAAGAAATTCAAACATTAAAAGATGAAATTGCTCGCTTAAAAGGGAAGCCCCCGAAACCGAAGATTTCTCCAAGCACAATGGATAGCGCACTGCCGAAAAAGAAGAGATCTCGGAAGGAACGACAGAAACGGGAACCGAAGCAATTAAAGATCACAGAAACAATTCATCTGAAAGTTGATAGCGTACCAGATAATTCACGTTTCAAGGGATATAGAGACTTTATTGTGCAGGATATTCGCCTGGAACCCTATAATGTAAATTATAAAAGGGAAAAATGGCGCACCCCAGATGGTAAATACATCACAGCACAATTACCTGATAACATTGATGATCATTTTGGTCCGAACTTGAAGACACTCATACTCTATTTAAACTATAGTCTCAATGTCACACAGCCGTTACTACATGAATTTTTGGATTTAATGGGAGTCAAGATTTCAAGCGGCACGATAAATGATATACTCACAGAAGATAAAGAAGATTTTCACCATGAGAAAGAGGAAATACTCAAAACAGGTCTACATTTATCTGATTTTGTAGTCGTCGATGATACCGGTGCCCGCCATAGTGGCAAAAACGGTTATTGTACTCACATAGGCAATGATGTCTTTGCCTATTATAAAAGCTCCCAAAGAAAAAACAGAATTAATTTCCTGGAAATTTTACGGGGTACGCATACTGACTATGTTATCAATATGGGTTCGTTGGCGTACATGAAAGAAAATGAATTTCCCGAGTCACTGCTAGAAAGACTTGAAAATGTTTCAAAAAAGGGAAGGATTCTAGGTGACAAGGATAAATGGAATGATTTTTTAAAGATGATGGGGATTCGAAAAGAAAACCATATCAAAACAGCAACAGAGGCAGCTCTTGTTGCCAGTATCTTATCGCATGATTTTAATGAAAAATTAGTCATAGTAAGCGATGAAGCCGGGCAATTTGATGTTTTTCTGCATGCGTTATGTTGGATTCATGCAGAAAGGAAAATCAAAAATATCATCCCTGTCAATGATTATCAAAAGACAGTACTTGATTCTCTTCTTGAAAAGCTGTGGAAGATCTACAGGGATATCCAATTATATCAGAAAAGACCTGATCCTGAACTAAAAGAGACATTAAAATGCCAATTCGATGAACTTTGCTCATCGCGTACAAATTTTGATGTGATCAACGATGCTCTTTCGCTACTGTATAAAAATAAAGGTGCCTTATTACTCGCTCTTGAGTATCATGCAATTCCTTTAAACAATAATATTAGTGAAAATGATATTAGAGCAATGGTTCAAAAAAGAAAAGTCCATGGAGGCACCCGAGGTGCGAATGGAAGACTTGCCAGAGATACGTTTATGTCATTAAAGAAAACTTCACAAAAGCTGGAAATATCATTTTATGAATATTTATATGATCGGGTGGCAAATATCAATAATATACCGATGTTGTACCAGATTATTAAAAATAAGTTAGTTCTCTGCTCATAGCTTCCGACCCGCCGATCGCCCCCTGCTTTTGAGAAGTTACTACTCTTCTTACTATCATTTTAATTTTATTATTGCATTTACCGGGCATTTGTTATAATACGATCACACAACATAATTCACCTGAAAATAATGACATGGAGCAACAGATGGACAACCCTTTCACCAGCCTGATGAACCCCCGTTCTATTGCCATAGTTGGCGCATCAAATAATCCCATGAAGATGGGAACAATGCATGCCCTGAGTATCCTGAAGGATGGATTCGATGGAAAGCTCTTCCCGGTTCATCCCACAGAAAAAGTAATACTGGGCCTGCCGGCATACCAGAAGGTTGAAGATATCCCGGAAACACCAGACCTTGCAATTTTCGTAATACCCGCTGCAGCAGTACCCGGCCTGCTTGAGGATTTTGGAAAGAAGGGAACGCGCCGTGCCATCATAATAACAGCCGGATTCAGGGAGGTTGGTGATGACGGGCGTGACCTTGAAGACAAAATAAACAGTATAGCCGAAAAATACCAGATTCGATTCATAGGCCCCAACTGCATGGGGATAATCAATACCGAAATTTCATTGAACACCACTGTTGCGTCTCTTACAGAGAAACCCGGATACCTGGGGTTCATCTCTCAGAGCGGCACCTATGTCACCCAGTCTCTCCCCTATCTTCGTAAGCATGGGATACGATTCAGCAAGGCTATCAGCGTGGGCAACGAAGCCAATATGAATACTATTGACGCGCTTGAATACCTGGGGGAAGACAGTCAAACCCGGGCTATCGCCCTCTACATCGAGGGAATACGGGACATACCGCGTTTTCTCGAGGTTGCCCGTCGCATCACCCCCCATAAGCCCGTCATCGCCCAGTACGTGGGAGGCTCAAAGGCAGGTGCTCGCTCCGGGCTCAGTCATACCGGTGCCATGGCAGGTCCAGCCCATTTGTACGAAGGTCTCTTTCGCCAGGCAGGCATACTGCAGATTCATTCCGTTGAAGATCTCTACGGTCATGGCTGGACCCTTGCCACACAGCCCAGGCTGAAAGGGAACAGGCTGGGGGTGCTCACAAATTCCGGCGGGCCCGGCACCGCCATGGCAAACACCTGCGAGATGGGAGGATTCGAGGTACCCCCTTTCTCTGCTTCATTGCAGGAGAAAATAAAACCACTTATTCCCCCCCACGCACCATCGGGCAACCCGGTTGATATCACCTTCAATCTCAACCTAGATGTACTGGCTACAGAAATTCCACGACTTGTAATGGAAAGCGGTGAAGTTGATGCCATAGTTCTTCACGGTGCCTTCAGGTACGGCTTTATAGAGGCCATCTACCCTCATATCAAGGAACTGGCCAATAACGCTCCTATTGAAGATATACTTTCCATGATGCCTTCTGATTTTGAAAGTCCCGGGAAACTGCCCCACGACTACGGTATACCTATGACAATATCATCATTTTTTGATTCAGACGATGACTTTACCCGTATGTACCATGAAAACGACGTCCCCCATTTTGATGCCCCTGAAAAAACAGCACGGGCCATGGTTTCCATGCTGCAGTATCACCAGGTAACACTTCGTCAGCCATATACACAACCAGAACTGCCCACAGCAGATCCTGAAGCTTCAGCCATTCTGCAAAAAGCGTTAAAAGAAAAAAGGAACGCGCTGGATGAGCATGACGCTAAAAAACTGCTGAAACTCTACGGCATACCCGTTCCGGATGAATATATCGCGAACTCTGAGGATGAGGCCATTCACAGTGCAGAAGGTGCCGGCTTTCCGGTAGTGATGAAAGCACTGCATCATGATATACTGCATAAGACTGAAAAAGGGCTTATTGGATTAAATATTTCTTCAGCTGAAGAAGTACGTCAAACCTACAGGCTTCTTCAGGAAAGGGCCGGGATGGATGTTCCCATACTCATCTATCACATGGTAGAAGGCTCAAGAGAGTTTATGGCCGGAACCGTTCGGCAGCAGGGTTTTGGCCCTGCAGTACTGTTTGGCCTGGGTGGCATCTTCACCGAGGGGCTGCGTGATACAGCCTTCCGGGTTGCTCCCCTCTCATTACATGAAGCAGAAGAAATGCTTACTGACATCAGGGGATGGCGTCTGCTTGGTGAATTCCGCAACATGCCCCCGGTTGACATGGATGCCCTTGCACGATTAATCCAGCAACTAAGTTTTATACCGGCAATGCATCCAGAAATATCCGAGATAGACTGTAATCCTGTCATCATAGAAGGAAGTAGACCCGTAGCGGTTGACGCACTCATTGTCCTGGCAAACAGCGACCGTTAAAAGACATACACATTTTCAACATTTTGTAAAAAATGCATTGAACTGGAAGGTGAATTGAATAGAATGGTAAACAATATACTGTCAATCTAAACTATACGTCATCACCAGGGGACATGATAAGTGATTTTCTGCATAACCATGCCATAGAAAAGGTGATTTTTCTAAAATCAGAGAGCACCCTGCATCGTACGCTTGAGCAGTTTCTTGGCAAGAACAAGGTTGCATACCGCAAAATTACCAACAAGGATAATATTCCTCATGACCCGTCCTGTTGTATTATAATTCCCATCAGCATATATACCATCACCGAGTCCATGGACATGCTGCAGCATATATCCGCCATGGATCCGATGCCACCTCACATATTATTTGCCACTGATTTTGTTGTGTCCTCACGATTCAGAAAACGTTTCGTTGAAGCCGGATTACCTGGTGTAATTGAATGTGCCACCATACCCCGTTTCATCCTCTTTGATGAATATTCCAATACTCAGAATACATATCCATCGGCACCACTAAATGCGCTTATTTACACGGCAGAAAGTTTTCTTTCCCGTAGTATTCATCGTTCTCTTTCAAAAAACATTATGTTTAACGCGCTGATTAAGTTACATCCAACGGTGATTTGCGCTACCACCAGGCAGGGTAATATCATATACTTTAAACTGCACAGGCAATATTTTACACAGTTCCAGAATGTCAAAAAAATACTGTATGGCAAAAAGATTCACGAGTTGACCGACACCCCTGAAAAGATTGATACACTGTTCAGTGCCATAGAGAACCAGGATGACCAGCGGGAAATCGAGATAGAATTTACTTTTGATGGGCAACAGCACGACCTCCTGATTACCGGTGAACAGGTCACGTTGTACAACAATATCGACGCAAATCTACTTGTAGGAATAAATATTACCCGGCAGAGAAAAACCGAAGGTATGCTGATCAAGACAGAGCATAAGTACAGAAACCTGGTTGACAACCTCCCGGATGGGGTCACCCTTTCGTCAGAAGACCAGGTGATCTACATGAACCAGTCATTTCTTGATATTTTCGAATATCCTCCTTACATCTTCGTTTCTGATATCCATTTCAGCGATCTCCTGGTCGAAGAAGACTATGAAAAACTCTCTACGATGATGCGTAATGATGAAAAACATGCTTCACTTGAATTGAAGGGAATCTCATACCTCGGTCTCGACCTGGTTCTCGAAATAAGCATTACCCCTCTTCTTATCAATGACCAGCGTTTTCACCAGGTACTCTGGAGAAACATCACGGATCACAAAAAGCTCTGGGACAAGCTGTTACTATCTGAACGCCTTTCCGCCATAGGTGAACTGGCTTCGGGCATAACACACGAGTTCAACAATATACTGACCAGCATCCGGGGATACGTGCAGTATACCGTTAATAATCTCGATGATATACCTTCAACCAGGAAGGCGATGGGTGTTATCGAGAAAATGACCGAACAGGGGGGAACCATACTCCGTAATCTCTCCATGCTCAGCCAGAACGAAATAAAAAACAAGGAACGTTGTGATGTTACTGAACTTATTGAGGAAATACTGAAAATCCAGGAGAAGATACTCCTGAAAGATGATATCGTACTGGTACGCAAATTCAAAGACACTCCCCAGGTTATGGTGGACAGGGCATTGCTTCAGCAGGTATTCCTGAATCTGATTCTTAATGCCGTACACGCCATAAAGCTCAAAGGCAGCGGCACCATCACCATCACAGTTGAAGACAATGACGGGAAAGCCATCATCCATTTTCATGATACAGGAACAGGAATCGATCCTTCAATAGCAGATGATATATTTAATCCATTCTTCACTACCAAGCAGGGTGGCAGGCTCAACATTATCGGCACGGGGATGGGTTTATCCATATCCAGAAATATTATTGAACAGCACAGGGGAAAGTTATATTTTTTAAGCACTCCCGGGAAAGAAACGGAATTCATATTGGAACTTCCTAAACACGCAACCACGTATTTTTCAGATAAAAATATACCAAATAATGGAATGCCCCCGGATTTACAGAACCTCACCATTCTTGTTGCGGATGATGACGATGCCATACGCGAGCTATTTGCAACCCTTTTGCGATCCCTCAAAGTAGGAACAGTTGATTTTGCCACAAACGGCGCTGAAGCCCGTGACATCTGCCTCGAAAAAGATTATCATCTTGTATTCATGGATGTATCCATGCCTGCCCTTTCCGGCATAGATGCCTTCAGGGAAATTCACGAAAAGAAACCCGAACAGAAAATAATATTTATCACGGGAATATTCCAGGAAGATCATATAAAGGACATCGTTGACAGGGAAGGTGCATTTGGGTACGTTAAAAAGCCATTCGACATATCCGAAATAAGCCAGATGTTATGCCGATTCACATTCTGTGGTGATCCCGAATAACCAAAATTTACTTGCCCTGCAACCTTCTGAAACACTACAGTAGTTCTGTAATACTACTATCCAGACAAGGAGAATATCGTGAAAAAAGCATCCATCGGAATAATTGGCGGATCAGGGTTATACGAAATCGAGGGGGTTGATATCATTGAAGAAGTAAACATTGATACTCCCTGGGGATCCCCCTCAGATTCCATCACAATTGCCGACGTAAATGGTGTAAGGGCTGCCTTTCTTCCAAGACACGGAAGAGGACATTACGTTATGCCGCACGAGATAAATTTCAGGGCAAATATCGCGGCCCTGAAAATGATAGGGGTTGAAGAGATCATAGCCTTTTCTGCCGTAGGAAGCCTGAAAGAAGAGATACGTCCCCTGGATTTCGTACTGCCGCAACAGGTAATTGACCGCACAAAAAGCCGGGCATCAACTTTCTACGGGAATGGCGTAGTGGGACACGTGGCATTTGCCGACCCCTTCTGCGAAAGAATGCAGAAGATCATACCCAAAACCGCCGAGACCCTGGGCATAGTGATGCACACGGGGGAAACCCTTATCTGCATGGAGGGTCCCGCCTTCTCCAGCAGGGCTGAAAGTCACCTGTATCGTTCATGGAATGCCGGTGTAATAAACATGAGTACATTACCCGAGGCCAAGCTGGCCCGCGAAGCCGAGATATGCTATACCGTTATCTGTATGAGCACAGATTACGACTGCTGGAAAGATGACGGGGATCACGTTACCGTGGACATGGTGGTGGCAAATCTCACCAGGAACGCAGAAAACGCGAAAGCATTACTTAAGGCAATACTTCCAAAACTTGGCGGCAAAAGAGACTGTGGCTGTGTTGAGGCATCGAAATTCGCGGTTATCACCGCACCAGAAAAGCAGAATCCTGAACAGAAGAAAAAGTTAAAAACCATTTTACCGGATTATTTTTAACTACCATTGGCCCCGGGTTATCTTCAACCCGGGGATTATTCAACATCAAGAAGTCTTTTTTTAAGATCATTTTCCAGTTTTAGCAGCTGGTTTTCCACATTCCAGTTTGATCATGATGTCAAAACCGGCACATTCTGATTGACGTACTATATTTCTATATATATAGTTTGATAATACATACTAAAGACAAAAGTCCAGGAGGATGGCACCATGACTAAACGCTATTCATTATCAGTATGCAGTATTTTTCTAAGTGTACTTTTTTTAATGACCATTGCCCTTCCGCTGTATTCCAGCGATATGTCAGACGCGAAGACCCTTCGCGAAAGAAGCGAAAAAGAGATTCAGCAGCTTGAAGTGTGTGTTAAAAATTTCGGTGACGACTCAGGAAAAGAACGTTTTAACAAGGCACAGCGGCTTGTGAAAATGGGCAAGCTGAAGATCACCCAGTCAAGATTCAAAGATGCCATCGACAATTACAACCAGTACCTGAAAATGCAATACAACCTGTATGTTGACCTTGCAAAAAAATACGTCACCCGCACCCAGTCTGTGAACGACGAGATAGCCGAAGAGCTGGTTGATCATATCGATAAGCCCAAGGTTGACAAGTATTTCAAGCTGGCATACAGAAACCTGAAAAGCGCCAGGGATTCCATGAACCAGAAAAACCCGGTGCAGGCGATCAGGGACTGCCGAAAGTCAAAAAGCTACTCGCTGGGGGTTTACAAGCTTATCGGGCAATCAGTACCAGACAAATACACGGTAGACGTGATAGATGCCCAGGGTAAAATAGCTCGAAAGTAGTCCCCTCAGGTGGTTACCTCGTGGTCAATGTCTTTCAGTACTTCCCCGGCCATCTCCACGAGGGTATCACGGCGGTTCAGCTCGGGATGGTCAAGCACCTTCTCGAGCAACTCGTTTAAAACTGTTCCGATCACCGGTCCCGGCTTCAGGTTGAATTCATCCATAAGTACTTTACCATCGATATCCAGGTCACGCACGGTGAATGCATTCTCAGCTTCAATGATTTTACCAATACGTTTCTGCAGCTTTTTAATAGGCTCGGGCATACCCTCACGCATACCGTTGCCCGCCCTGTCCGCAAGCCGCAGGTCGAACAGGTCTTCCAGGTTTTCCAGTCCGGCCTTCCGCATAAAACGCCGCACCGCCCCGTCTGTCCATTCAGGGGTATAGTGAAACATATGATTGGATATCAGGTTAGTCACCCGCGCGATGTCATCATTTGAAAATTTCAAACGGCGCATCAATTTGCGAACCATCCTGGTGCCGATAACTTCATGATTATAAAACGTGTAGTCACCGTCATCCCCCACCCGCCTGGTTGGCACCTTGCCGATATCGTGAAGCAGGGCGGCCAGCCGAACAAGGGGTTTGTCCGCGGGGGCTGAATCACAGGAATAAAGACTGTGATAGTATACATCGAACATGTGATACTTATTCTGCTCCACACCATAACACGCCGCAAGTTCAGGCATACACTGTGCCATAAGACCGGAGTTGCGCATATATTCCAATCCGATAGAGGGAATCTCAGCTTCAAGCATCTTCATGATCTCATCCCGTATTCGTTCAACAGATACTTTTTCTGCCACGTGGAGGGTTCCTGAAATAGCATTGAAGGTATCATCATCCAGCCTGAATTTCAGCCGTGCGGCGAACCGGCATGCCCTGTAGGTTCGCAGGCCATCTTCAGAAAACCGCTCAAGGGGGTTACCAATAGTCCGTATCAATTTTGCAGACAGATCGTCAAGACCGCCTGGATAATCAATAATTTCCATCTCGGCAAGGTCATAGGCAAGCCCGTTGATGGTAAAGTCTCTTCTCAGCACATCTTCCTGCAGGGTATCTGAGAAGGTAACCTGTTCGGGCCTTCTGCCGTCAGTATACTGTCCCTCTGACCTGTAGGTGGTAACCTCGTAGGTGCCATGCTTCATCAGTACTGTCACGGTGCCATGCTTTATCCCGGTAGGTATCACCCTTCGGAAAAGACGGCTTACCACCTCAGGCCTTGCATTGGTGGCAAAATCAAAATCATATACGTCAAAACCCAGAAGCAGGTCCCGCACAGAACCTCCTACCAGGTAGCATTCATACCCTTTTTCCCGTAAAACACGGTGTATGGTACGTATCTCGTCCCGTAACGGGCTTTTAATATCCAGTTCTTTTTTCACAACATTCATAATGTAACTTCTGATTATTTAGTAATTACGTATCCTGAAGCGTCGCCAGTTCACTTTCCAGCCGCATCATGCGGGCCATCGCATATTCAGCATGCGACCACATAAGGGGCAGCGCGAAGGTGAGGTATTTATTATCCGCCTGAGAAAGGATTGTCCGGTCAATCTCATCATACGCGTTCTTCATGTGGTTGAGCTCCTCTACGATTAGATCATAGGTAATACCGGGAACCATTATGTCAAGGGCAAACTCTTTATCAAAGTCATTTCCCGACAGCCATTCAAGACGTTTAAACTCGTAAAAACGTTCGGCGGTTGTCAGGTGCTCACACAAATACCCTTCACGGGAAGCGTACCCGTCGATTATATTAAGTATTGTATCGCCTTTTTCAATATTTCCCGTAAAATAATAATACTGTGCCAGCATAGAGGTGTATTGCAGCCAGGGGCCATTACCCGCGTGAATATGTGTATGAGGATCTTCTATAAAAGGAAGATATCGCTGCAGCATCCCAAGATCGGGGTCCCACAATGTCTGTTCAATGAACCGAATGGTATTTCTAAAGAAATCCGTGTCTTCAAAATAAGGATGTTCCATACCCGTACCGAAGAAGAATGGACTCATCAGGGTTATGTCAGGGCGCAGATCGGTCACCCCGTCAGGTTTAAGCCGGCGTACAAATCGCTCAGACATGGTAAAAACATTCTCAATAATGGCCTCAAACCCGTCCTGAAGTTCCATCTCTTCTTCAAACCGGTTCAGCACACCATAGGTCTCACCCACCTCCCTGATAAGCCTGAGCATAAGCAGGTAGGCATAATTCACCCATATGGAATACCCTTCCTCGATGGCTGATTCGTGAATAGACGTAGTTGAATAAAAGAGATGGATCTCGTTCCGGTAATAATTTTTCCTGGCAAAGGCAGAGCCCCGGTCTATGGCGTCAATAAAGGCTTCCACGTTGGGCACATCTACACCCTTTTTCCGTGCTGCCAGCAGGTATCGGCTGAGAATAATAACCCCATGGGCCACGTTATCTTCCTGCCGGTATATTCCCTTGTCCGAGTTATCAATTCCATACCGCTGCCCCCAGTACCCGTCGCTTCTCTGGCAATGCAGTATAAACCTTGCGATCTCACCCAGCAGCCTGAAGGCAATATCTCCCGACTTCATGGGACTTAAAACCAGCCGGTACAGAAACCGTGACGCGCAGGCGCTGTCCCGTGGATACACGTAGGGATACCTCGAACCCGGCAATGTGGCCAGGAGGGCGCTGCCGTTATCAGTATCAATGGTGCACTGTGAAAGTATGTCGAGATGATGGTTGATGTCCCTGTTCAGGTCCAGTTGCTTCCTGTTAATAACCGCCAGCTGGGGATTCTTCAGCACGTCCTCCCTGTTTTTCTTGCGGTAGGTCACCACCTGCTGCAGCTCTTCCAGCATCTTTTTGTCTTCCTTAATAATATCGAGAAAATCCACGCTGGATATCTTCACCAGGTCGCAATCTTTACTGCATCGCACGGTGGCATTTCGGGTATCGTCAAGCAGAAGAGACATCTCGCCGAAAAACTGTCCCTCGGCAAGAATGGAAACCAGGGTTTCGCTTTCCTTTACATCCCGGTATACTTTTACTTCTCCATCCCTGATAAGATAGAACGCGTCCCCCGCCGCGCCCTCGTGAAAGATCTCTTCGCCCGCCTCATGGCTGACAAGCTCCACTTTTTCCAGTACCGCGTTAAACAATTCATCATCAAGACTGGTAAAGATGGGCACACGTCTCAGGTCATTTCTGAGTTTGCGGTCAATGTAAGCCTGGTCAAGCAGCCCCTTAACCCTGGAAGAAGAAAATACGATAGTACGTACAGCTGTTTCGGGCAACGCCACAACCGTTACGTCATCCACCGCGAATATCGAACTTTCACGGGGCTCGGAACTGAACAGAATATCTTCACCAAAAAAATCGCCCCTGCCGATCTTGAACAATTCATAACGGGGATTATCAGTTGTAGGTATAATGGCACGAACTTCACCTTTCAGTATCACGTAAAGCCATTCGTTGAACTTGCCATGACGGCAGATGAGACTACCCGCGGTATATTCAAAAATCACCGCATCATCTGCAACCTGGTCGATAACAGCACTGTCCACATCTGAAAAGAAGTCAACCCCTTCAAGAATAGTGGAGGGGGACATGTGCTGAAGGGAGGGAAATCTTGACAACCTGTTTTGCAGTTGTCCAAGTGTATACAATTTATGTTCCATTACCATACCGCCGTTTCTATCGTGTAATCTCTGATCCAGCGAAAGGTCGTGTTGAGATCTCCTTTGAATGTTCTGATTCATGGTTATGCGGTGTACCCGGTTTATACGTATCATACGCCGTAACAGAGAAAAAATAAAGAACGCCATTCTTTAATAATGGATACTTAAGAATACCTGAAGTGTCAAGTGCCCTGTTCTCTTCAATCACTTCATTATCCAGCCGTACCGTAACCCAGTTCTCATCGGTTGCCATTTTATTGGTGATAGGCTTGCCGTCAACAACCGCGATAACACCGTCATACTTACCCGAACGTACCCCGTAATAGATTTTATACCCCAGGAGGTCATGCTCAGCATTCTTTTTCCATCTGAGCACCACTGAGTTATCACCCGTGCTTTCTGGTTCAAGAAAAACCGGTGCCC
>JAGYNX010000269.1 GCA_018399855.1 Spirochaetota bacterium | reverse complement strand
TATAGGGGGCCTCGTAGTGTACGTTCGCATGACAAAGAGGAATGTGCCATTCTTCATTCAAAATTGACATTGAAATTCATTGCACCTTACCCGATATTTAATTCACCCCCCAGTAATTCCCATGTACCAATAAAAAATTGATATTGACGTCACATTTTGCTACTTTAGGATGTACATAGTGTTATATTATAGTTGCCTCTGCCCTCATGAACACTGTAATAATCGGGTTAATCTGAATATAATCGACACAGATACAGAATTTATTCTGTTACGTTTGTATCTTTTTGTGCCTGAAAACGAGATTAAAGAAGGAGAACATTCAATATGGTAGAAGAAGGAAAATACGTTGCCATCCAGTATACCGGAAAATTTGACGATGGACAGGTTTTTGACAGCAGCACACAGGAACAACCCTTCGAGTTTAAAGCCGGATCAGGCATGGTTATACCGGGACTGGATAATGGTATAATGGGTATGAAGGTTGAAGAAGAGAAAGACCTGGTGATTCCCCCCGAAGAAGCATACGGGGAGTATGACGAGAAACTCATATATACTTTTCCAATTGAAGAAGTTCGTCAGCAGTTTGAACCACAGGTTGGTATGACTATCGGTGTTCAGCTTGATAACGGCGCGCAGGTGCCGGCATTAATTAAAGAAGTATCAGACTCGGAAATATTTCTTGATATGAATCACCCCCTTGCGGGAAAAACACTGCATTTTAATATCAAGGTGGTTGAAGTAAACGACGAACCGAAATTTGCCGCCGCTGATGGTTGTTCAGGATGCAGCGGTGAGGGTGACGGCTGCAGTTGCTGATGTAAATCGGCATAAACAGATTCTAAAGCATACAAAAGCCATCCCCTGGCAGACGGGATGGCTTTTTTTATACAGCCACACCCTGCAGCAGGGATTCGGCCTTCTGGTATTCCCCTTTAAAAATATACAGCATACTGAGATGGGTGTACTCCCGCAATGATGGCTTAGAATCCATCATCTTTTCTTCCATCTCGAGTATCTTACTTTCAATGTCGCCAATCTCTTGTAACTTGTTTTCATACGTAAGACTTTTAAGGTAATTCTTGAACTTTGAATACCTGGGGCTTGATTCAAGTGCAACCGTAAGGTATGAAACCGCCTTATCAAAATCTCCAAGATGATAATAGCAGAACCCGTAATACCGGTTCAAAAACACCGTGTCATCAGCAATATCCCGTATCCTGTCCAGGCATTCTATTGTTTTGGCGTACTTCTTCCATTCGTAGTAAATGTACGCGAGAAGGTAATTCGCTTTCAGGTGTTTCTTTTCATGCCCTGTCACCACGTTGAAGTATTTCTCGGCCTTCTTATAATCCTTCAGGTTGAACCATGCCATTCCCGTGTAAAAATTGCCTTCAAGAAAGTTTTTTTTCAGTTCAATGGATTCGGTAAAAAATTTGAGGGCTTTCTCGTTATCCCCGGTGTTATAGTATTCTACACCGATATTCAACAAAACCCGGTGATTTCTTTCAATTTTCAGCGCCTTCTGGTAATTGCGTATGGCAAGATCCCGCTGTCCAAGGCGTGAATAGATCTCCCCCATGTTATTATATGCTTCAATAAAGGTTGGATGTATTTCAATTGCCTTCATGTATTCATTCAGGGCGGTATTATACTCGCCGCTGGTTGATAATGTCAGGGCGTGATTGTATATTGATGCCGCTTCTGTTGGTACACCGGAATGTTTCATGTTCTTACCTCGTAGCTCGTATTCTTAATCACACTGTAGGCGAAGATCTGTCTATGCACGGATAGAACCTCTACTACACGTATCGGTTTGGCAGAAAGTTTCTTTTAGAAGAAAATCAGCGAAACGCCACCCGTGATTCACCGTTTGAAGGAGCTATGAGTTCCCGTCGACCCGAGGTATAGTGAAGAATGATATGGCGTTCAGTGAAATGATAGAAGTAGAGATCTTCTTCTACAAGGTGATGCCACAATGGTTTTCCTTCTTTGCATTCAACCTTGATGAGATAATATTCTGACTCTTCATTTACGAAGATCAGGTACAGGTAGCCCCCGTACAACACCTGCATGAACGACTTTCCGGGTATATACCAGGCGGTTGAACCGTTGTCCTTGTATATGGCCAGAAAACTTCCGTAAATGTCATCTCCCACGCATGAAATATAGTAGCGCTGGTCGTCTTCCAGGATATTCCCGATTGCCTGCACCTGGTTGAGTTTTTTCACCCATTTCTTCCTGGGAAGGGGCGACTCTTCCATGCAGGTAAGCACAGCCTTATCGAAATTAAACGAGAGGCTTCCCCCTTCAACCGTGTATTTCTGCACATTAGCATTTTCTGTGGGCATAATTACCAGGTCTAGGCGATACTTACAGGATTAAATATCCCTTTCAGTTTTAATGCTTCAATAATCAGCATGGCCGTATTCTCTATTGAGTAATCTGAATTATTTATAACCAGGTCGTAATTGTGTGAATTACGCGGGTCAAAATTAACAAATTCCCTGAGAAACCCCTCCCTGTCTTCTGTTTTCGTATTTATTAGTTCTTTCGCGTCTTTTTTAGATATATTGTTCAGCTGCACCAGGCGGTTAATTTTCCATTCCATGGGAGCTACTACCCTCACATGCATACCGTAGGGCATATCCCTGGTTATGGCGTTTCCTGCCCGTCCTACAATAACCACGTGGCCGTTTATGGCAAGCATGCGAACCACTTCGGCAAGTTTACGATATACTGCCACCTGCGGTGGAAACTTGCTGAAGCTGGTCTGAAACAATTCGGTCATTTTGCGCCGGGCTGATCCAGTGAGGGTTTCTGCCAGCGCCTGGGTAATTCCCATGTCCTGTGATATTCTGTCGAGTATCTGTTTATCATAGGCACCCCATATGGGATGCTGTTTATACTCGTGGTTTAGCTGGCTCACAACAACTTCTGCCACCTCGTATCCGCCGCATCCATATTCACGGGATATGGTTATGAAAGGAAACTGGTTCTCTTTATCAACGGGTTCAGCGGCCACGGGCTGGGGTTTCTGCCGCTGCCAGTATTCTATCTGTTTGTAAATCTGTCGCTCTTTAACGTTACTGGTTTTCATAACACAAACACCTCGTATTCAAAAGGTGTTGTAAACATAATGAAAATAATGGGAATTTCAAGCAAATATTCTACCTGTAGCGGCCTATTACCTCACCCATACGTATTTTCTGTCCGGATGTAATCCCGGTAATATCCATCATTCCTTTTTCGAAAAGAACTATCACCGTGGATCCGAGATGAAATATTCCCAGTTCATCACCCCTGGCAACAACCGGCCCCATACCTTCTGTATATTC
>JAGYNX010000268.1 GCA_018399855.1 Spirochaetota bacterium | reverse complement strand
ACGCTTTCACTTCGCACATCTGTTTCAACGCGTATATCCGCCATCATGAGTGTTTGCTTCAGCCTGTTCACGTAATCCACCTGTTCGTCCCCCACGCTTGCCAGTATCACCTGTACCGGGGAAAGCCACAGTGGGAATTTTCCGGCATAATGCTCAATGAGAATACCGATGAAACGCTCAAGTGAACCCAGCAGGGCCCGGTGTATCATGTAGGGGCGGTGTTTCTGTCCATCACTGCCCACGTAGGTCATATCGAAACGCTCGGGAAGGTTGAAATCAAACTGTATGGTGCTGCACTGCCACTCCCGTCCCAGCGCGTCCTTGATCTTTATGTCAATCTTGGGGCCGTAAAAGGCACCGCCCCCTTCGTCCATGTCATAGGCAATATTTGCCCGTTTTACCGATTCTTCAAGGGCCACCGTGGCTTCTGCCCACATACTGTCATCACCTACGGATTTTTCTTCAGGACGGGTGGCCAGGTAGAGCTTGAAGTCCTCGAACCCGAATTCACGCAGCATGTGCAGGCTGAAGGCAAGCACCCGGTCAATTTCATCGGGCATCTGGTCTGGCCGGCAGAAGATATGGGCGTCATCCTGGGTAAATCCGCGAACCCGCAGCAGTCCATGCAATACGCCGCTTCGCTCATAGCGATACACGGTGCCAAGCTCGGCCCATCTGAGTGGCAGGTCGCGATACGACCAGCCCCTGTTTCGGTACATCAGTATATGAAAGGGGCAGTTCATGGGTTTTACGTAAAATTCCTGCCCGTCAATGTCCATGGGTGAATACATGTTCTCGTTGTAAAAACCCAGGTGACCGCTTGTTTCCCACAGCTTGCTGCGGCCGATGTGTGGTGAATATACCAGGTCGTATCCGTTGCGATAGTGTTCAGAGCGCCAGAAGTCTTCAATGTTGTGACGAAGCCTGGCACCATTGGGATGCCACAGGGGAAGCCCGGCCCCCGACTCTTCATTTATGGAAAAAAGATCAAGTTCTGCACCAAGTTTTCTGTGGTCACGCTTCTTCGCTTCTTCTACAAGATTGATGTATTTTTTCAGTTCTTTGGAAGTTGGAAAAGCCGTAGCATAAATACGCTGCAGCATCTTCCGTTTCTCATCACCACGCCAGTAGGCCCCGGCGATGGACAAAAGCTTGAATGACTTTATGTAAGAAGTGCTGGGCACGTGGGGCCCCCGGCAAAGATCAACGAATTCTCCCTGGCGGTACATGGAAACAACGTCCCCTTCCATGTCCTCCATGAGTTCTACCTTATAACTCTCGTTCATCGACTTGAAAAGCTCAATGGCTTCATTCTTCGGCAGGTCTTCCCTGGTTAATTCCAGGTCTTCATCCACGATTTTCTGCATTTCAGATTCGATCTTTTCAAGGTCTTCGGGGGTAAAAGCCCGGTCAACGTCAAAGTCATAGTAAAACCCGTTATCAATGGGAGGACCTATGGCAAGACGGGCTTCAGGGAACAGGCGCTTCACTGCCTGCGCCATCACGTGGGAGGCTGAATGCCAGAACACGTTCTTCCCTTCATCATCCTTGAATGTGAGTACCTGCAGCATCACGTTGCCCTCAACGGGCACGCTGAGATCTACCGCTACACCATCAAGCTTCGCGGCGAGGGCTGCATTCTGCAGTCCGCTTCCGATCTGTCCTATAACCTGGTATACGGTGTTGCCGGATTCTGTGCTGATAGTTGACCCGTCCGGAAGGGTTATGGTAATTGGTGAGCCCACAAGACTACTCCACTAGTAATTAAAAATTGGGCGATACTGGAGTTGAACCAGTGACCTCCTGCGTGTCGAGCAGGCGCTCTAACCAGGCTGAGCTAATCGCCCCTTTCACATATATCCCGCCACGGGCATAATATACGCTCTTGGTTCATTCAAGTAAAAACTCACAGGGTAATTGTCAACACTTTTTTAGATGAAAGGATTTTACCACAGAGGCACAGAGATACAGAGATACAGAGAAAGGATTTTTTAATTTTGTCTTTGTGTTACATCACACGACATGGTGATGGAAAAATCTTTTAGCTATCATGATATGCAACTAGTAAAAAATATATTCCCCTCTGTACCTCTGTACCTCTGTGGTAACCCCTAAATTCTTCTTGCCGAAGATTTACATACATTCTACTATGATTCAACTTGAAAGAAGAAGGAGATCTGCAATGGAACATCCCGTGTCGCTGGTTAACTATACCGCAAGCCCTGATTCGCTGAAAGAAGCCATAGAGCTTTGTGACGGGTTCAGCAGCCTGAAACCGTCGGATACCGTACTCATCAAGCCCAACCTGGTAGCATGGGATCACGATTACCCCATCGCCCCCTACGGTGTGTTTACCACCACCCGGCTGGTTGAAGACCTGCTGCAACTGCTTAAAGACGCCGGTTGCCAAAAGATCATCATCGGCGAAGGGTCGGTTGAGGTTAAAAAAGGCGTCGGCACCATGGATGCCATGGAGGGACTTGGTTACAGGGAGCTTGAAAAACGATACGGCCTCACCCTGGTGGATTTCAACAAGTCTGAATCGGTGAAATGTGATATAATCGACGATACGCGGGTCATGATAGCGAAAGAAGCGATGGAAGCGGATTTTCTGGTAGACTTTCCGGTGTTAAAAACCCACGGGCAAACGAAGGTGTCACTGGGGCTGAAAAATCTCAAGGGCTGCCTGAAGATCGCATCAAAGAAGCTGTGCCATCATCCCGACCTGAACCTTGAATACTGCTTCCCCTTCATCGCCGATTTCGTAAAGCCCGCCCTTACCATCGTGGACGGCCTCTACGCCCTTGAAAAGGGAGCCCTCCATTTCGGCAACGCCTATCCAAAAGACGTGATCATCGCCTCAAGGGACATCCTGGCAGCCGACATGGTGGCGGCAAAGACCATGGGCTATAACCCCGAAGAGATAACCCATTTCTGCACTTACGCCAAACGTCACGAAAAGTCCCTCAACCTTGCAGATTACGAGATAAAGGGTGAAAAGCTTGAAGAGCACATACAACCCCTCAAGTGGGACTGGACGTGGACGGAAGACAACACCGGCCCCGGCATATTTGCCAAGCTTGGGGTAACCGGACCGGCCCTTCCCAAGTACGATGACACCCTCTGCTCGGGGTGTTCACCAATTGCCAACATGTGCAACATTCTCGTCCTGTCGGCTTTTAAGGGTGAACCCTTACCAAAGGTTGAGATCCTCAACGGAAAACGAATGCAGGGGCGGGACGGGTATGATCGGACAGTACTTCTTGGCAACTGCATCATAAAAGCAAACAGGGACAACCCCAACATAAAAGAAGCCATTAATGTGAAAGGGTGCCCCCCGG
>JAGYNX010000267.1 GCA_018399855.1 Spirochaetota bacterium | reverse complement strand
ATTCAGGATTTCGATAATTTCATACTTTATTTTTCAATCAAACCTGATCACACGTTACTTCTCACTTTTCACTTAATTTCGCATACCCGTGGTTGAAAAAAATTATGGAAATAGAATCATTCCTGTATTATCATGAATGCAACTTCAACGGACATAAGCGAATGTAAGAGTATTCAAAAAAAATGAAATGAAAGGGAAAACTATGCATACAAATGCGAAAAGGAATAGAAGGTCATTCTTGAAAAAGGTTGTCTCTTTCACGGCCATGCTGAGCGTGTCCCAGTGGCTGGATCCGCTGGCAAGGATGATCACCCGGATCTCTCCGGTTTTCGCGGATGATCCACGGGCATTGGTTGTAGTGAAGGGGAATGACATGTCAAAAGCCGGCATGGAGAAGATGGTAAAGAGGGGACTCGCGCAGATGGGAGGACTGGACCGTTTCGTGAAGCGGGGAATGAAGGTGGTAGTAAAACCAAACCTGGGATTTAACTCATCACCAGAACGTGCCCATACAACCCATCCCTACCTGGTAGAAACCGTGGCGAAGATGTGCAAGGCCCTGGGCGCTGACGTAAAGATCATGGACAGGCCGGTGCATAATGCCCGTCTTGTCTACAAGACAAGCAAAATGGAAGAGGTGGCAGATAATGCCGGGGTTAACCTTGAGTACATGGATGGAAGAAAGTTCCAGAAGGTGAACGTTCCCGGCGGCATGAATCTGCGCAGCTTGAAGGTATACAAGGACATACGTGAGGCTGATGTGATAATCAACATGCCAATTGCCAAGGATCACAGTTCGGCAACACTTACCATGGCCATGAAAAACCTTATGGGTGTGATCGGCGGTAATCGTGGTGTCTATCATCTTGGACTGCATAAGAATATCGTTGATTTTACGAAAACAGTGCCGGTGCAGCTGGTGATACTGGATGCAACCCGTGTGCTCACCAAACATGGCCCAAGCTCGGGCCGCCCGCAGGATATAAAGCACCCGAAAACCATCGTACTGGGAGTCAACCCGGTAGTGGTTGACGCGTATTCGGCGCAGTCATTTTTCGGAATATCCCCTTCGTCGATCAATTACCTGAAATACGCCTCCCGTGAAGGCATGGGGGAGATCAATACCCGTAATATGCGGGTAAAAAGGATTAGCGTATGAAAAGCCCGGTATGGTCAAGGGTGAGGGCAGTTTTTCAGCTGCTGTTCTGGCTGACCTTTATATCACTTCTTATAGCTACCCGCGAGCCGGTGAATGACCCGGACATGTATAATTTTCTTCCCCGTCTTTCAGTGCATCTTGGGCTCACCCATTCGCTGGCGGCAAAGCATATCATCGATTCGTTTATCCCGGCTCTGGTTATACTGTTAGCAACAGTATTTCTCGGGCGTTTTTTCTGCGGCTGGATCTGCCCCATGGGGTCTACTATTGACGTGACCGACAAGATGGTGAGACGTGATAAACGAAACGTAGTACGCAAAAAAAACAAAAAGGTTTCAATCCAGCAGTACAAATACCTGGTGCTGCTGGCTTCCATACTGACCGCGCTGGGTGGGTTGCAGGTGGGTGGTCTCATTGATCCATTATCACTCGCGTACCGCACCTACAGCACCGCGTTGTATCCCTACTTCGATTTACTGGTGAAGAACATATTCCTGGGATTGTATTATATTCCCGGTGTGAACCTGGTTTCAGAGCCGGTGTTTTCTCTTCTGAAAACAACGGTGCTGGATTTCAATGTTATCATGTTTTACAATCACCTGGCGGTGTTCGGGGTGTTTCTCGGGGTGATTCTTGTGTCACGAATGGCCCGGCGTTTCTGGTGCCAGTCGCTGTGTCCCCTCGGGGCCTTTTACGGGTTAACCTCGAAGTTTTCCATTTTTCGCAGGGTGGTGGATACCGACAAGTGCACCAACTGCCTGGCATGCGTGCGTGAATGCAGAACCAACGCCATCACCGATGATGGAACCGGCACCAGGGAAACCGAGTGTATAAAGTGTTTTGAATGCCTGAAGTCGTGCGAATATGATGCCATACGGTTCAGCCTTGTCGCCCCTGATCCCCTTGGTAAACGGGGAAAATCCGAAAAAGAAGTGCAACCCGGGCCTGTTCCGGCCTATACCGGTGTGCCGGGTGTTGACAGGCGTGGCTTTCTCTATTCTATCCTGGCATCCGCCATGCTGTTGCCGGTCTTTAAGCTGAATCCCGGCTACAAAGCCAGTCACGCGTCTATCATACGGCCGCCGGGGGCAAAAGAGGAAAAAGAGTTTCTGCAATACTGCGTCAGGTGCGGTGAGTGCATGAAGGTATGTCCCACCAATGCCCTGCATCCCACCTTTCTTGAAACTGGCGTGGATGGCATGTTTACCCCAAGGCTTATTCCAAGGCTGGGCTATTGCGAGAAAAACTGTGTGCTGTGTTCACACATCTGCCCCACCGAGGCCCTGACCCCCCTTAAGGTGGAGGACAAGGAGACCACCATCATCGGCACCGCCTACATCCGGCAGGAATTGTGTATTCCATGGTCGGAGTACCGCGACTGCCTTGTCTGCGAGGAGGTGTGTCCCACCGAAACGAAGGCCATTAAACTGGATGAGCGGGAAGTGACCAATGAACAGGGTAAGAAAGTAACCGTGCTGTTCCCATTCGTGGTGGAAGATCTCTGTATCGGGTGCGGTATCTGCGAGAACAAGTGCCCGGTTGGAGGAAGCTCAGCCATCGTGGTGCGCTCTCCCAAGATCACCTCCGGGCAGTTTCTTTAGTTCCAGGTGTTTGTCACCGTGAGCTGTGAACCTTACACCGTAACCATACGGTTTTACGAAGAGCTGAACGACTTCCTTCCACGTGAGATGAAAAAGAAGGACATGGTGGTAGAGAACACAGACCGGCGCTCGGTGAAAGACCTCATCGAGTCGCTGGGTGTACCCCATGTAGAGGTTGATCTTATCCTTGTCAATGGTGAGTCAGTTGACTTTACTTACATAATCAGGGAGGGGGACAGGATAAGCGTCTACCCGGAGTTTGAGCGTCTCGATATTTCCAACGTTACCAGGCTGCGCCCCGGGGGCCTGCGTGAGCCACGCTTCGTGCTGGACGTGCATTTGCGTAAGCTAGCCAGGCGGCTTCGCATGCTGGGATTTGACGTGGATTACCAGGAGCACAGGGATGATCCCGAACTTGCCGAAATATCACAACGGGAGAAACGGATACTGCTTACCCGTGACCGGCAGCTTCTCATGCGCAGAAATGTGGACAGGGGTTTCATGGTACGAAATACCGATGCTGAAAAGCAGGTAATAGAGGTGCTTGAGCGTCTTGACCTCTGGGAAAAGATAGAGCCCTTTC
>JAGYNX010000266.1 GCA_018399855.1 Spirochaetota bacterium | reverse complement strand
ACCTTTCCTGAATAGAAAGCTGCTTCCTGGTTTTCTTTAAGAAGCGCATCTCTATCTTCACCTTTCTTATCACCAACCAGTTCTTTCATCTTGGGAACTGTAATGGTCATCATCCAGAGGTGCATCCATGCAAGAATCAGCATGTACATTGCCTGCTCAAGAGGTGTGGCATTGGCAAAGAGATGGAGAAACTTACCACCGGCCATCTGGCCTTTCAGCATCTCAACAACCTCGTCAAGCTTGTTAACCCCTCTTTCTACCAGGTCAACATACTTATCATCTACAACACCCCTGGCATTGCTGACAGTTTCCATGATCCTTTTCTTCAGAACACCGTAGTTATACTGTTCAGGGTTCATAAGAATCTTTCTCATGGTAAGGTCCATTGCCTGGATACCGTTTGTACCCTCGTATATAGCAGTAATCTTTGCGTTTCTCATCATCTGCTCAATTGGATAGTCACTGCAAAAACCGTATCCACCAAAAATCTGCATTGCTTCAGAAGTAAGGGTTACTGACATATCTGAACAGCCTGCCTTTTCTACGGGAGTAATGATCTCAACAAGAGCCTGTGCTTCTTTTGATTCTTCACCATCAAGCAGGGTGGCAAGCTCGTAATTCTTGTAAAGATAGTAAATCATTGCCCGCTGCCCTTCAAGATGAGACTTCATATACAGCAGCATCCTTTTAACGTCCGGGTGATTAACAATACTTACCCCTTTCGCTTCAGGATTCAGCATCTGTGTTACGTGAACACCCTGTATACGGTTTTTCGCATATGTAACAGAATGCATATACGCGGCAGAAGCGGTGGCATGTCCCTGAAGACCAACACCCATCCTGGCATAGTTCATCATTCTGAACATGATCTTCATACCTTTTCGTTCTTCACCCAGAAGATACCCAACACAATTACCGTTGTCACCAAGGCTGATCGTACACGTTGCAGAGCCCTTGATTCCCATCTTGTGCTCTATGCCCGCGCATGACACATCATTAAATTCACCGTTACTTCCATCTTCACTCACAAGGTATTTTGGAACAATAAATATCGAGATTCCCTTTGTTCCGGGGGGATCTCCTTCTATTCTTGCAAGTACCGGGTGGATAATGTTACCATAGTAATCATTGTCACCTGATGATATAAAAATTTTCTGTCCAACAATTTTGTAGGTGCCGTCATCCTGCCTGACAGCCTTTGTTTTCATGGCACCAAGATCTGAACCGGCATCCGGTTCGGTAAGACACATGGTACCACCCCACTCTCCAAGATACATCTTTTCGAGATAGGCTTCTTTCTGCTCCTGTGTGCCAAAAACCTCGATAAGCTCTGCCGCCCCATGTGTAAGGCCTGGATACATCATAAGCGGATAGTTAGCTGCGCAGAAATACTCGTTACATGCCCACGCGATAACCTGTGGAATACCCATGCCACCCCATTCCGCGTCAACGTCCATGCCGCCAAAACCTGCTTCATAAAACTTGTTAAGAGCGGGATGATAACATTCAGGGATCTTTACTTCCTTTGTGTCGCCAATGTAATGGCAGCCATCTTTGTCACCTTCTTCAAATGTGGGGTAGATCTCTTCCACGGCCATTGTTTCTGCCAGGTTGAGCATGTCTTCAAACATGTCCTTGTCGAAGTCAGCATATTTTTCAAACTTCGTAAGGCTTTCCACGTCCATCATTTCATACAGTACAAAGCGCACATCCCGAGAATCAACCAATGGATTTAACGCCATATAAAACCTCCTACATGTTTGTAAAAAATAAAATAATTAAAACTACACAGTCCCTTTATGTTACAATTCGATGAAACATCCAGAGAATTGTCAACTATTGTACCCAATTCACCAAAAATAATGCTGGTTAGGGCACATTGTTACACTAATAATTGCATACTATATGTCAATAATGAAAATATATTTTTTTGTATATTTAACAGAAATCTGTTTGGCGAAAAGTGAATAGCAACCTGCAGAAAGTTAATGATTGACAGCCATATGCTCGCATATACAATTCACGTTCAATTTACAATGAAATCTAACATACCAGGATAATGCATGAGTCAGCACAAGTACTGGATCGCGCTCGCGTCCACGAAGGGTATTGGTACGGCTTCCCTTACACAGGTTCATCATAGATTGTCAGAACTGCAGTTGACTGTTACTGACATGTTCGATCTTGATGGCAAAGAAATACAGCATGAGCTTGGCTTCACTGAAAAGTTAAGTGATCTTCTTATCCAGGCCAGGAAACTCCTTCCAAAAATTGACGAAGATTATACCCGCCTTATCGAGGCAGGCATTGATACAATACTTCTATTTGATGATTTATACCCCCATCGCCTGGCAGATACAATGAAGAACACGGCACCACCGGTACTCTACACCTACGGCGAAAAGTCAATTCTACAGAAAAAGTCAGCCGCGGTCCTTGGATACAGGGATGTAAGTGACAGGGGAGAGATGATATCATTTTTAGCTTCACGGGAGCTGTCAAGACATGGCATTCCTGTTGCCAGCGGTTTTTCAAGAGGTGCAGGACACCTGGCACATCGGGGCGCCCTTGAACATGGTGGCAGCAGCATCGCCGTGCTCCCACACGGCATGTTTCACCTGAATGTTCCCGAGGCACTGGCAGAGGTTATGGATCTCACCAGGTTCTGTTTTGTTTCGCCGTTCTACCCCGTAGAAGAATACTCGGTATATAACTCCTACAGCAGAAACAGCATCATCTGTGCCATGGCAATGGCCGTATACATAGTTGAAGCACCCGAAGAAGGTGGAATATTTGAGGCCGGCAAATCTGCTGTCCATCACAAGACACCCCTTTTCGTTACCGAGTACGCGGAATATCCCGAAAGCGCCAGGGGCAACCCCTTGCTAATAAAAGACTACGGCGCAATACCCGTTCGGGGACGTAAAGAACAAGACTTGCTTGTACCAAATCTTGACGCACTTATCGGGAAGGTAAAGTGGGGATGACAGCCGGCAATTCACCTGCAGCACGTTCCGCCATTTTCCTGGCAAAGGTTGACATTTTCAACCTGCAGGGTTGTGTGCTGTATCCCAAACTGGCAATCCAGAACCGTGTTCACATCATTAATTACCTGGTCGGTATCAACAGTTCCAGGTTTAGCGTCCACGCAGATGTGACATGAAAGAAAAATCTCCGTAGAACTCACCGACCATATATGCAGGCCATGCACGGTTGACACCTGCGGCACATCCAGTATACCCTGGTAAACCTCTTCGGGGTCAATATGCCGCGGCACGCCCTGCATGAAAATGCGGACGGCATCACGCAAAATCTCCATGGAACTCCATACTATCATGAATACAA
>JAGYNX010000265.1 GCA_018399855.1 Spirochaetota bacterium | reverse complement strand
CCTGCCATGATAGACTTGCAGATCTCAATCTCCACGTTCTGTAAATATTTTTCAACCTGGTCATATGAAGCAAAAGGCCGCCTGAGGACAATGTCCGAGGCGGTTGTTTTGCTGATTCCCGGTATTATCTCCAGTGCTTTTTTCGGTAGCAGGTTAATTGTAATGGGATGGGGAAGCCCGGTAAGGGATCTCTCACGCTGGCCGGTGATTATTATACTCAGAAACTCTTTTAGTTTTACCGGTAAAGGAATGCGTATAGTTATGGCATAACTTTTCAATTGTCGCCCCAGGGAATGATCATGATGGCGTTCTTCAATTCTTACATCATGCAGAATTGTTCCTGCGGGATATATCCGTTGCAGCATGGTATGGTCAATATCCTCACGTATTTTCTGACGGTAATAATCATACCTGTTGCGTACCTTAATGGAAATATGATGACCGTTGACTGCTGCAGGTGTTCCGGGAAAAGGCAACATGCTTCGTATGTTAATGCGTTTTAAAAGCAGGCCTTCATCCATGATTTCTTTCAGGTAATAATAGTTTGTTTTAAAGGTTTCAGCTGTTTCACCGGGAAGTCCATGTATGAGATTAATTCCGGGAAGCAGGGCATACTGTCCCCCCATTTTAAAGCCGCCTCCCTCGTTAATGAGACGTATCACCTCCTTTACCCGGTCACCCGGCAATTTCAGGTTGTTCTTTTTTATTACATTCGTATCAAAAGATTCAACCCCCAGGGGCAGCGTATCATCAGGGGTAACCGCCTGTGCTATGGCTTCGATAATTTGCGAGGATTCACGTGGATAATGGAAAATAGTGCCTGGATTGGCATTATCCACGTTGAGTACTTTTATCATGCCAGCCTCTTTCCGGGATTGCAATCCCTTAAAAAGGCTGGTAACCGGGCCAACATCCGGTCTGGGGAAGCCTGACGAAAATTCATTCATGGATGACTTGTAGGCGATTATATCAGCCTGTCTTCCAATTCTGAAGCGTGAAATGCCCATTTTAATTAGCTCATCAACCTCGGCCAGTATTGATAACTGCTGGCGGTATTCTACGTCGCAGCTGTGAATACCTTCTGAGCAGAATGAGCAATGAGATCTTCTGGGGCACCCACGGTATGTTTCGATTTCACATACAAGATGGGGAAAATCCGGGTGTTGGCCCACTATGTGAGCCCCGTACACTGCCCATCTGTCCAGTTCCCCGTACGTTCGATTGCCGTATCCTGTCAAACCGCGTGCATGTTCATAGGCGAATTTTTCAATATCGCTGGTACATAAATGAACCTGTTTAGAGATTTCATCACCCATTGTATACGCTACAAGCCCGCCAATAGCAAATTCCAGGTGAGAATTATTGTGTAGTATGGTATTAATTTCTGACAGGGTTCCAATCCTGTAACCCAGGTATTTTCCAGGAACAACTGCACCACCGATCAGTAAAACCATCAGGTAGTCATTTCTAATTTGGTAATGATTGTCACGAATAATGTCAATGGTCATGTAATCGATGCGGTCGGGATCTATTCCTGCATCAACCAACGCACCGTAAATGTATCTGGGATAAGGAGAAAGAAAGGGGGGGACACCAAAACAGGCCGGTTCATCAACATAACAATCGAGTATGAGATATCCTCTGCTCATATTACAGTGTTGGCAACCGGGATATCAGTTGTTCAAGATTGCCATGAACATTGCGCTGAAGTTTTTCATCAATCAAATATATCATCCTGCTGTTTAAAAGAATTCGTTCACGTCGATCAGGTGTTGTTCCGTATCGAGAGAGCAAGTCATTAATCCGCAGATCCACGGTAACAATTGTATGGTGCATAACACGTTTGTCCGCGTAATATACAATCTCCCGTTCTTCAACAGGCCCTTTCGGGTTGAAATTAGTGAAAAAAACGTGTTCGCCCACTATGTAGGCGATCTCCGGCATGTCAAGACTTCGAAGAAGCTCTGCCCCGGTTTTATCATGCGGCTCACCTGTAGTAAGTCCCTGTGTTTTGGTAATATCATGCAGCAGGGATGCTGCAATAACAAGGTCCCGGTTTACGGTGTTTTTTTCTTTCAGGTTATCAGCTATTACCAGTGCAACGTTCATCACCTGGCGTGAGTGCTCAACGATGTTGGGAAGCATCTGGTATTCATCCATCAGGCGATAACATTCTTTTTCATCTGGTATTTTGGGATAATTTTTATTCATGAAATAAACCGGTAACAGTATTTTTTATCAGTTAAAATAATCGAACACCATGCCAAAATCAAGGTTGCCGATCTTTCGGCTTTTGTATTTATCGTAAATACTTCGCCTGCCATTTTCAAGGGCCTCGGGTTTGATGCCGTATTTAATTGAGAGTGATGCCTCAATGAAGGCGGCAAGATCATCACAACCTTTCAGCATTATGCCATCAAGGGTATTCCATTTATCATGATTATACGCCGTGTTCATTTTTTCAACGGGTATATCATACTCGATGGTCCCGTCACGCGTGATCTTGTTGGTAAACTCATTTTCAGTAAAATAACGTATCTCTGAATGCCAGCTTTCGGGTATAAGTGGGTAAATTTTTTCTTCCGCCTGGATCTTTTCGTATTCTTTTATGATATCATCAAGTCCTTCAACTGATCTTTTAAGTGGTGAGACAATATCACGGGTGAGAACCTCGGGGAGATCGTGAAAAAGTGAGGCAAAGAAATTATTGTATATCCTCTGCCTGGTGAATCCTGCTTCCATTGAACAGAAATAACTCAGTATTGCTACAATCAGCATATGACCCAGCACAGAGGTATGAGGTATTCTCGGGGTCTGAGCCCAGCGTTGCTGCAGGCGTAACTGGCCGCAGAGGTTTATGAAACCTGAAATATCCCTGTGCAGTAATATCTTCTGAACTCCCACCAGGTCATTGTGCTTTTCTATCTGGGCTTCTATTTCCCCTTTTGTTTTATCAATATCCTGCATGAAAGAGTTACCCGGGTAAATTAACCTGAATTCCCAGTTGGTAGCAAGATAATGGGCTGCCCGAAGAATACGTTTCTCCACAATCGAGTAGTTCTCGTTAAAAAAGTATTCCTCGAACTTGTCACTGAATCCACCCGCAATGGTATTGATATCTCCCTGAAGTTCCTGCAGCACCCAGCGGTTCAGTTCGTTCCCTTTTTCCTTCATGATCTTATGAAAAACCGGCGGCTTGATGTCGGTTACCACTACACGGTGAAGAAATTCAATTATTCCACCTTCTATCAGCTTTATCCAGTCAAACACGTTGCTGCCTGATTCAGATTCGTACCTGGCAATCACGTAGGCGATGATCATTTTATGGCCCTGCTTGTCAAGCTCCG
>JAGYNX010000264.1 GCA_018399855.1 Spirochaetota bacterium | reverse complement strand
AGCCCCGATCATTCCTGAGTGAGGGAACTCCCTGAAAAACTCAAATGGAGAGGCAATTTCCTGCAGGTACCGGTACGAGAAATCAGAGAAATATGCCGTTTTCCCTGTCCGCAGAAATCGTTTGATATTTTCGTTGATCCTTTCATACTGTATTTCCCTGTACTCGTCAGAGAGGGTCACCCCCTGTATTCGATATCGTCGGGCAACAACGCTGATACTGGATTCAATTGCCGGCTCTACCCCGCAGGGCAGGCACAGCACGTCCAGCTTCTCAAGATTTTCATAATTTTCACAATCCCGAATGGATAAGGAGGTATAGGGGATGTTAAATTTATCAAAGAGATGGGCGATATCATCAAACCGGGCGGAAACCACCCCCACCCGGGGATCTGCGAATAATGGGCTCATGAATATATAAAGAAAGACCTGCAACAATATGAGAATACTCGTATTTTTCATGCTGTCCTACCCCGAGATGTCCCGTATTTCCCGGAGTATGCGGTTCCTTTCATCCAGGTCTGTATAGATTCCGTCATTTAAGCACTCGTAGGCCATCTGCATACAGAATGATGCCATCTGCACGAAAATTCCACCATAGAGTGAATTGTCGAGAATGGGTTTACGGACCAGGCTTTTTGACAGGGGACGGGCTTTCTGAAAACCAATAACAACACAATCGTAGAAGGGTATTGGCCGTCCAGTGTCGGTGTTTTGCACTGCCAGTTCAGCCATGTCCAGCGACTGCCGTATGCTGGCAGCATCTTTCATCGGGCTGCCGTTAAGCACCCACCTCCTGTGCAGACCATACAGCCTGTGCAGCTTGTTTCCTACCTGGTAAAAGAGATCACCGGTTATTGTCATGAAATGCTCAAGGGGGTTTACCGATCTCTTTCTCTGTTTCAGCGAATTAATAAGCTCTTCCCTGTTCATGCTGAAGGTGGGGTTGTTGGTTCTGTATACATGCATATCCCGAAGCAGGGCGTCAAGATTTTTCATTTCAGTTGAAAAACTTTCCGGTTCGAATAACATCCCTTCGTGCTGACTGCTGGCATGAGATTCAAAGAAAACCGTGG
Source organism: Spirochaetota bacterium (assembly GCA_018399855.1). GTDB lineage: Bacteria > Spirochaetota > UBA4802 > UBA4802 > UB4802 > M55B154. The sequence continues at coordinate 2,292 of JAGYNX010000264.1, read as the reverse complement.
TTCCGTCAAGTAACGGAGCATAGCTGTTGTTAAAATAATTGCTGCACACATCCAGAACAGAAAGGAAGTCACGATTATACGTTTCATTATAGTCGGCCTGGCGCTTGTCCACCATGTACCGCTGTGCCTCAAACCCATATGCCAGCATGGATCTACCTTCGTTCTCATAGTGCAGAAGCTGGTAAATCTCCTCGTATGGCTCCACGTCGGCCTTCAACGAACGGATATACTGCTGTTTTCTTGACTCCAGGTCTTTCCCTATTTCTTTCAACACGTCGGGGCTATAATCCCATTCTTCTGCACTCACCCTCGGCGGTGCTGCCCGAAAATACTCTACCGCCTGGTCATAGGCAACATTTTTCTGAAATACCAGTGTTTCCAGCATGATCATTATCAGCTGCCCCGGTGTTGCGATGCCGTAATTCGATGACAAATGTTTAGAAAGGGCCGTACTCTCATCCGCAGTAGAAGGTAAAAATGATCTCACTGTGCCGATGTAGTCATATACGTACTTCTCAACTTCGAGATTTTTTTTGCCGGATATTTTTTTCATGTCATCACTTTCCCGAAGTTTCTGCTCAAGAAGCTGTATCATTCGCTCCCGTGTTTCCACATCAAGCAGCTGAAATGAAAAGTAGTTTCTACAATAGGGTTCGAGGGCTTCTTCAAACAGGCGCCGGTCTATCCACTTCATGGAATCATAGCTGTAACCGAAAAACGGGGACAGGTCCATCCACCGTGAAAACACCCGCAGGTAGTTGAAGTACACCGGGTCATTAATATTCTCATCGCGAACAATATCGTGCAGAAGTGAAGGCAGCCTCTTTACTATCCTTGCCTGAAATTCCTCAATGTCCTGAAACAGGCGAAACAGCCTTCGGGTTGGTATGAGCCGCTTTTTGATGCCAATACCGAAACGGTTACTTGAATGTATGAGATATCGTTTACGAAAAAGCTTCAGGTGACGGTATTTTCTGTGCAGTATGTTCACGTTAACCGGCGAAAGCTCCGGTCCGAAAAGTTCTGCCATACCAGCGTCAAACATGACCCCTGTCCCTGAAGCGGCATCTTTGCGTACTCCCACCTTTCCATGTGGCCGGTCAGTGGTTTTTTTCTCGGGATACTGTTTTATGAGATCTATTATGGCGCTGTATTTTTCTCCTGCCTCTACGGTATCATTGTTCAGGAGTGCCCGCACCACCTTCATCTTTCCGGCAGGTATATCCCTGGAAAGCAGCATGGCCTTTGCACGGCGTTCTAGTGATTTTATTTCGTTTTGATCCATGTATGCAGTATGCCTTTTTATTTCGTTCTTAGCAATATGTTTTTCATTTGGAATTGTCAAGATTAAAAGCGGGTTTACCACAGAGGCGCAGAGAAACAGAGGAAGGATTGTTTAAAGGATTACCGCGAAGGCGCCAAGGGCGCAGAGAGAAAATAAATAACCCCGCTGGTTGAGCGGGGTTATTGTGGATCATCTGTGTGTGTATTCTTAGAAAAGCTTCATCACGTAATTAAGTGTTAAGAATGCATAATGGTTTCTGTCTATCAGCTTATGATCGTGATTCGGGTTATAATTTGTCTCGTAGATATACTGGGTTGACAGGCTTATCATTGGTGCAAGTTTGAAATTGAACCCTGTATAGAACCTGTTCTTGGTGAATCCCTTTTTCGCATAAAAAGGTTCGCCAATTAATCTTGAATCCTTTGTGCCACCGTCCTCGATTGCGCCAAAGAACATTTCATCTGCCACGGTAAATCCCACGGTATCCGTTATCTGGTAATTAAGTCGCACAAGTTCACGTATCAGGAGGGAATATCCTTTTTTGTCCTTTGCCCTTTCGTAATAATCGTTATGGGCGTACACCTTATTGTGAAATATCACCCTGTTGATCAAGGTGGCCTTGCCAATCTTGTATTCAACGATTGGCAGTACTTCAATATTGTGCGAGTAGAGGTAATCATCCAATGGTGTTTTTTTAAGATCAAATCCCATGTAGTAATACCATACAGGCAATTTAAATGTCAGCTTGTCGAATTTCTTGATGTACACGGGGCCGGCGAAAAGCTCGTACATGAATGTTCCCAGTGACTCCCCGTCATGACGGTAATACTCGTACCGGTGTCCCGGCATAACCACGAATGCCCAGTTTGGTGAGAGCAGGGCGGTAAAGTTTACGTATTCCCAGGTTCTCCCGGTATACTGTTTTTTCTCTGCAAAAGCGTTTCCGGCAAATACTCCACTCACCATAACGGCAAGCAGCAATACGATAGTTAGTTTACATAGCTTCT
>JAGYNX010000263.1 GCA_018399855.1 Spirochaetota bacterium | reverse complement strand
CGTTGCTCAGATAAACAGCACTCGGGACCGCCGCATACTATAACAGGCTTCGGTGAAAGACTGGCCAGCATGGGTAGAAGTTTCTCCATGTACCTTGAGTTCCATATGTATACCGAGAGGGCCACCACGTGGGGCCTGGTGTTTTGTATCTCATCTATAATGTCATCAGGAGAGGCCTTGATGGAGTATTCACGTATAACGAAGTTAGCCCCCGTGCCGCCGCAGTAATTACGCAGGTAGTACAGGGCCGGGTTGGAATGGGTGTACCGGGCGTTTATTGCCAGCAGGAGTACTGTTTTGAGTTTGGTTGTCATGCCATCATGTTGGGGGTATAATTAAATAAGCTTACTACGGAACCTGTACATATTGCACATAGTCCTCTTCCATGTAATTACCATATGAATCCTTAACACCACCGTTCCCACCTTCAATGGTGATTTTATAAATGTTTCCGCCCACCATTCCATTGATAAAGAATCGATATTGAGTATAACCCATATCCACCCAGTATGGATTAATGATGGACGGGTTATTACTGCTTCCCACGCTTTTCACGATATTCATGGAGATACTGCTTGGATCAATTGAATGTGAAAAAGTGATAACAAGACCCCCTAAATCAAATGGATAAACCGTACCACTAATAGCCAACTGTTCTACTTCACCTGCAGTCCATATACTTCCCTGGTCATTATCATATATAGAAGTTACAGTTGGTCTCACAGAAGACGGACCGTTTGTAATGAACCTGTAATTATACTGCTGCAGCAGGGGATTATTCTGAATATCAGTGATTGACGGGGTTACCTGCATGGTGTAATCTGTTTCTGGTTCAAGATCAGAAGTAAAATGGATACGTGCTATTGTATCCGCAGATTCAGTGGTAACATAGAATTGTGCAGAAGGGGAGAAGCTTATTGCATCATAAACCGAATCAGGAAGAATCGATTCGTTAAAAGTAATAACAATGTCACCAGATTTTTCAATGTTGCTGGTAACAGTGCCAACATCCCATGCTGTAAATGGTGCTATATCCTGGTACACAGATGACACTTCGGGATTGATGAAATCATCACCGCAGGTGAAATGAAACACGTATTGTTCGGCAAGTGAATTTCCATTCACATCGCAAATAACCTGATCAATAGTTGCCGTATACGTGGTGCCGTATTTGAAACCGTATACGGGTATAAAGGTAACAGTTGTATGATCCGCACTCCATTGATAAGAAGCTTCAACTGATGGAGTGATGGAAAATCCGCTGTATATTGTATCAATATCAATTGCTTCTGAAAAAGTTACGGTTACCCTTCCTTCCGGAATATCTGGATCATTTGATACCCCGATTGCATCATTCAGGGGAGAATGTGAAATTATTTCTGGACGCGTTAGATCATTATTAATATAGAATGTTGACCTGTACGTATCAGATAGATCGTTCCCATCAGTATCTTCGGCAGTTTCTGTGATCACGATGGAATACATATTGTATTCTGTAAGAGAATGACGCGGGGTGAATATCATTGTCTTGTTATTATTAGACCACCTGTATGTGCCGATTATTGTACCCGAACCACCAGAAAGACTGAAGGATTGGTTGGTTTTTACCGTATCCATTGATTTGCTGAATACTACCTCTATAACTGTATCAGTATTTACATTTGTGGCCCCGTTTGAAGGAGATACAGATTTAATTTCTGGTTGATCAAAACCAAGCTTATCACTCACAAAGTCGCAGCCTGGAAGAGAACACGTTATAAAAACTATTAATAATAAGATAAACCGTTTCATAGTATATCTCCTTATGGTGTATATCTTTCCATGAAGTCAAATACAAGGTCTTCCTGCATGTAATTGTCATTATTCCTTTCCCGGATACCGTCAATACCACCGGGTATTGTGATGCGGAAAACAGCATCATCACTGTTATCCGGATCCACATTTTCAGGTATACCAGCAATCTTTACAGTAAAAAAATAATCACCGGGCAGGCAGGTAATATCTGTAATTGTAGGTGTTTCTGATGAAAAAGATTCAATGGTAATGCTGTCCATGATTGAATATGGATCTATATATACCGTCCCGTTGCTGTTTGAAAACTGCAGTTTAAAATAGTACGTGTCGGTGGTTCCCGTTTCTATCTCAACCGGCCATGGAATGGTGGTATAATTGACGGGAATCAACACATGAAATGGATCAGTTGTGTCATTATCAAAGGACCCCCACATGCGATGTAGAGAAATGTACTGTGAATCGGGTGCATTGGTCATGAACCGTACAGAATAAGATTCCTGAAGGTTGCGTCCGTTGGCATCCCTGGCAGAAGTGCTTATCCGCACAGTGTACACAGTTTCCGGTACCAGGTCATTATCGGGTATGAACGTTAGAATATCCGGATTGGTGTAATCATTCCAGGTAAAGGCACCACTGACAGAAGGGGTAATACTGAAAGATGATTCTGTTGATGATACTGCCATTGGTTCCGTGAAACGGGTGACAATATGCACTTTTCTGCTAATGTTCTGATTAATTGTTTCCTCGTCCCAATAGGGATCAGGGTCGGGATTACCTTCGTCATATATACCGACTACCTCAGGTGGTGTAAAATCGGTCCCAGTTATGAACACAATTGTATATGTTTGCTGAAGGGGATTTCCATTTATATCTTCGGCACTTTCTGCAACCTTTAATGTATATTGAGTACCGTATTCGAGGTCGTTTGTAAGCCTGTAGTAAAGTATAGTATTATCTGGGCTCCATTCAAAAAAGCCGGATACATCAGGATTTAATGAGAAAGCGCTTTCAACTTTCTGGCAGTCCATTTGTTCGGAGAAGTCAACCTGGATATGGTATGTATTATGGTCTATAGGAATGCCAGTTGTACCTCCTTCTGTGTATGCGGGGATTGATGAAACAACGTAGGGGGCTACAAGGTCCTGTCCAACGTAAAACTCTGAAATGAAATCCAACTGCATCTTATTACCATTAGAGTCTTTTACTATTCTGGGAATCTCAATTACATATCTTCTGGCGTTGATCATGTCGTTATCAGGTTTAAAAGAAAACTTTCTACTACTTATCCATGTAAAATCACCAGATACCGGTGATCCCTCTTCACTCAGGGTAAACAATGCTTCAAGTTCTTTCTGATCAACACTATTATTAAAAGTAATAATTACTGAAGCGTCCCTGGAAACACCGGTTTGCTGATTTGAAGGTGTACAATCAGTTATTTCAAGTGTTTCAATATTAAGTGTTTCTTCAAAACATGAGAGCATAAGAAACGGACCAATCATAAGTAGAAGTAATAAAGTTATATGTTTCATGGTACACGTGCTCCTCTGTAATATGATATAGATTTGTCATTCTCTACGTTTCTGTATAATAAAA
>JAGYNX010000262.1 GCA_018399855.1 Spirochaetota bacterium | reverse complement strand
ATCCGGGCTTTGACATCAAGGTGCTCCCAACCTTCAGGCCGGATAAGGCTTTTGCAATCAATAACTCGCAGGTGTTCACAGGCTGGATACGAAGGCTTGAAGAAGCAAGCGGTATCAGTATCGTTTCCTTTGATACCCTCATGCAGGCACTGGAAAAACGCCATCGCTATTTTCATGAACACGGCTGTCGTCTCTCCGATTACGGCATTGAAGCACCTTTTTACATGGAAGCCAGCCGAGCCACACTTGACGAAACCCTGCGAAAAGGATTGAAAGGACAGAATATTGAAGGTGACCCACTGGCAGCATTTCGTACTACCGTCATGCATGAACTGGCACAGATGCATGCTGACAGCGGCTGGACAATGCAAATCCACATGGGGGCTATGCGGAACAACAATACCCGCTACTTCTGGGCACTTGGCCCAGACAGCGGTTTCGATTCCATGGGTGACTTCAAACTTGCCCGTCCCCTTTCCATGTTCCTGAACAGCCTAGATGTGAAGAAAAAACTGCCCCGCACTATACTCTACGTACTCAATCCGCGGGACAACGAAATGGCAGCAACCATGATAGGAAATTTCCAGGACGGGTCAACACCCGGAAAGATACAGTTTGGTTCAGGCTGGTGGTTCAACGATCAGAAGGACGGCATTATTCGCCAGCTTGATGCCCTTTCCAACATGGGGCTGCTGTCTCGATTCGTGGGCATGCTCACCGATTCACGCAGTTTCCTGTCTTATACCCGGCATGATTATTTCAGGCGCATTCTCTGTAACCTGGTAGGACAGGACGTGGTAAACGGGGAACTCCCGGGGGATCTGCCTTTCCTTGGGAACACCATCCGGGATATATGCTACAATAACGCGGTGAATTATTTCAACATCGAGGGCACCTCTCCCTGCCCTTGACACGAGTCTCAGCCTCTCCTATACTATGTATATAACAAGTACCGGGGAATTCTTATTCCCCGGTTTGTACATGAAGGAGAGGATATATCATGAGGACTCTTCTTCTAACCCGTAATTCATGAACTTTTTCAATTTCTTCAGTTGTTTACCGTCAATACTGAAATTGATACCCCTTGAACCAAAGTAAAACCTGTAGAGCACTTCTTCATCGGCATCAACTATATGCCTCTCAATGGGAATAGTAAAGGGCATCTTTGCACTATATACTTTGTAATTAACTTCTTCATCTTTTTTCCCGTTTCCGGGGTCAGTTGAATTTGCATCAACTGTAACTGGTTCACTTAGTATATCATACAATACTACTTTTTTCTTTATGATCCCCATTTTCATAAAAGCGTTCTTGCCAAGGGTTCCCGTAGTATTGCGGGTTGTGATCTTTAAATATACAATCGTTGGCTCAAGAATTCCATCCTGGTTATACGACCTTTTATATGTTGCTTCAACAGTATTATCACCTGTATTGTTTTCACTTAAATGGGTCATATCCATTGTCACGGTTGTCTTCTTCTGGATTGAATCATTCTCAACCTTAATGGTTTCACTGCTACAACTGGTTGCCGTAAAAAGAACGGTACATAAAATACAAATCACTCGGGTCATGAAACATCTCCTTAAAATATTCTGCACCATGAGTCACAATTATTCATACATGAAGATCATGTCAATAGATTATTAATAAGGAACTAAAACCGGTGAGATGTTTCATTTTTTCGAAGTGTTCAGGCAACCACAGAGGCACAGAGGTACAGAGGTACAGAGAAAGGATTAAGTATGGTAACGGCAAAAGAGTAAATGAAATCATATCGAAAAAAAATTATTCCCCTCTGTATCTCTGTACCTCTGTGGTAAATAATTATTAAGAATAATCTCAGTAATTCCACCCCAGAAAACCAAATGCGATCACATTCATCACTATTGGTACGGCGTAAATGATTCCCACGGTGATCAGTTTACTTTTCATGGATTTAAGACTGATAACCAGGATAGCAAAGCAGAAGAAATGGAAATAGCCAATAAGGAATATGAGCCATACCCCCTTGAATGAGCAGAACCAGAATGGGTATTCCCACACCAGGTGTCCTCCAATATTCAAAAGGCACTCAATAAACACACAGAAGACCGCGTATCCCAGGGCCCAGAACCACTTCTCAGGCAATCCCAGTATCTTTTCAGTGGTACTTTCAGACAGGGTGTGATAGTAAATGATCCCCAGTATGGAGAACATGAACATGATCTCAATATTCCATCCCACCATTGTCCGTAGTGCCGTATCTCCCGGCACGGTCCAGAACGCCGAATGCTGTGTCAGGTACATTACCCAGCCATTCCACGTTTCGTTAAAAAAATCCACCCCGAAGATGGTCACACCGGCAAGGACAGCATTCCAGTTTGCTGTGTTCCTTGCCAGCTTGATCTCCTTTGTGTAAATGTAAAAAACTATGGCAAGAAGGGGGATCACGTACCATTTGATGGTGGACAGGTCACGAAGCCCGTCCATGGCCTGTAAGGTAGCTTCAGTCATACTAACCTCCTTTATTATTAAATACGGTTACCGTATTTATTATTTGCGTAAACCTCGTACCGCCAGCTCAACCCCCTCTTCATACATGGTAGCCACGGTACTTCCTTCGGATTTCACGTAGGCACGTATAAGAAACATTATATACACCGAGAAAAGAAATTCTGTTACATGCTGCACATCTACCCTGTGAAATCGATTCTCTTTTATGCCCTGCTCGATAATAGACTTCAATATTTCCATGGCCCCCATGTTCACCTCCCGAAACCTGTCTTCAGAGGGTGTAAGGGTAAAGATGCCGGGGTCTTTTTCAAGTATAGTTCGAAGATCAGAATGCGCCCTCAGGTACTCGAATGAACGGTAGGCCATCACGCGAAACTTCTCCACAACGTCCTGTTCTGCCGCCACGGCCTCTGCCACCGAATCCCGCCAGCCCGACAGCGCCCCTGCCACGGTCTTCTCATATAGATCCTGCTTATTTTTAAAATAAAAGTATATGTTGCTTTTTGTCATACCCATTGCGTCAGCAACATCTTCGATGGTGGTTTTACGATACCCGTAATGGGCAAAAAGCCCCAGGGCATGATTACAGATTTCCTGTTCTTTATTCATATTGTCAACACTTGAATATTTGTATTATTTGTTCAAATATTCTAATATTAAAAAAATGTCAATCCTTTTTTTTATGCAGTGAGAAGTGAGAAGTGACGTGTGATCAGAATTAAACATCAATAATAATTTCACCCAGAGACGGTAGAGTAGAGACAGGATATCCCCTGCAGACTTATTATTAGTTGTTCGCTTCTGCCCCGGATTTCGCCGGTTCTCATGGTCTGCAAGATTTATCCTGCCCCCCTACATCAAACCGTGCATGAGGTTTTCCCTCACACGGCTTTCCGACAGGCTTCATCTCAAACTTTCACAGGGGTTAT
>JAGYNX010000261.1 GCA_018399855.1 Spirochaetota bacterium | reverse complement strand
ATCACTTTCAAGGTAGTATTTCAGATCCTCCGGCTCCTGGCACCTGCTTTTACTATTTCTGATATATTATCAACAGTTATTCCACCATCAACCTGTATTGCTGTATGTTCATTAAGACCGTTTTGTGTAATATATTCTTTTAACCGCATAATTTTTTTCAGTGCCATCGGCATGAATTTCTGACCGTAGAACCCTGGGTCAACGGACATGATCAATACCATGTCAGCATATTCAAGTAGATCAAACAACACATCAACCGGTGTGGACGGATTGATGCTGATCCCCGCCAGGATACCCGCAGAACGGATTTTCTGCAGTAGACGTACCGGGAAACGGGTGCTCTCGTAATGTATAGTTATACATTCAGGATGAATGTCAATATATGAATCTATTGATTCTTCCGGCCGTTCAATCATAAGGTGCACATCAAGGGGAACAGGTGAATGATCACGAACATTCTTAATATAAGCCGGACCGAAAGTAAGATTGGGGACAAAATGACCGTCCATCACATCCATGTGCAACCAGTCTACTATGTCTGGATCCACCTGTCCGATTTTACTGCCCAGTGTACACAGGTCAGTAGCAATAACAGATGGTGACACCATTATACTGTTATTCAAATTCTTCCACATTAACCGTGAACACCTTTACCTGTTTCTTATCCCTGAGAAGGGTTACCCGTGAATTACCGGTTCGATGAAATACAAATGATATAACGCTACCGGGTTTCATGGTTCGCGAAAAACGCAGCCGTTTTGACTGGCTGTCCTCGACGTATGCCTCATACAGCCCTTCTTCTTCATCGGGAGGAATTGTATAATCTATTTTTTCAAATGCCCGGTAAGGATGATTTTTAAGCGGGTAATACAATACCTTCACTTTTACCGTCTGTCCCTCGCTGATTGCTGTACCAGAACGGGGCGACTGGGATACGATAATGCCGCTTTTATCCTGCAGACCGGTTTTGACTATCTCCTCAGAGATCTCCACGTTGTGGGCCATCAACAGGTCGTAGGCAAGATTTATGGACTGTCCCTGGCAATCAGGCATCTTTGCGTCCACCCCTGTTTTTCCCGTTGAAACCAGCAGATTGATTTTTCTTTCAGGAGTGATCCTCTCACCCGGTTTAGGATCCTGCGCAATAATGATATTTCCCGCAGTTTTATCTGAAGGCAGGTAGGAGATAACCCCCGGGTTGATAGTTATCGTCTTGTCATGTATATGCATATTTTTAAGTTTATTCAGGGCAAAAGGAAGTTCAATTCCAACCAGGTTGGGGGCTTCCATCTTCAGGCTGCTTCTACTGACAAGCAGGCGAACTGTACTTCCGTCAGATACAATAGTACCACTTTCAGGGTATTGCTCCAGCACAAGACCATTGTCAATATCATATACATCATAGAATCGTATCTCCGGCCTGAGACCCTTTCGGCTTATGCTGTTATACACGTCAATAAACTGCCTGCCCACAACGTTGGGCACACGCACCTGCTTCTCAGGCCTGGTCAACACAATTACTACTACGGCAGAAACCAGCATGTATAATGAAAATCCCACGAAGAGTGCCAGAAGCACCTTGAAAGGAACACCCTGTACCCAGCTTTTTTGGGTATCATCTGTACTATTATCAGTTTTCTTCTTGATCATTTGCATTCTCACCTGAATATAACACTGTATGCCGGTTACTGAACATCCCACCCGAATCAACGTCAAGTACTAATTGTAGTTAAATATAGTTTTCCCTTATGGTATAGTATATATAAAATGTCAATTTTAATGTCCCCACACAATAAAAAATTGACAGTGGGGATTTTCTTTTCTAGAATATTGCTTTGATAATTAAAAGAATTTAAAAATACAAAGAAGTTATTGGTAATGGGAAAAAATATACCCGGTCTCACCCCTGCGGAACTTGCCGAACTCATTGAAAATATACCAGACCTGATACTATCCATTGAATACCCATCAGGAGACATTAACTACATTAATACCGCTGCTTTGACCGCCCTTGGTGTTCCTTCCGGCACCATTACCAATATCAAGCAACTTGCAAAAAACATTCCCCTGGACTATAGGAAAAAAATCCTCTCAAAGTGGAGAGATGTTACTGACGGCATTCTCTATCCCTCCATCACATTTAAAATGGAAACTGCAGATGGAATAACACGCTGGATTGAAGATAAAAATATATACATAAAAGACAGGGATGGCAAAACTATTCGAATTCATGCCATTTTGCGTGATATTTCCGAAAGAAAACGGCTCGAAGAAGAGATGATGCAGTCATTTTATTTTTCTGAGAACCTCTTTTTGTATGCCCCTTATGCCATTATACATTTTACTACCGATGGTTTTATCAAGCGCTTCAATAAATCCTTCAGGGGCATACTGGATTTCTCTGATGATACTTTTAATGAATACAACCTCTGGGAAGATCCCCAGTTAAAATCAGAGGGTATTGAAATCCTTCTCAGAGAAGTGCTCAAGGGCAGGATAATGGAGATACCACCGTATCGTTATACCGCCACAAGGGACAACAATACAGTTACCTTTACACTTTCCGGTAAGGCCTTTCCATACCTGGGTGACTCCGTGTCTCCCTCTGGCCTTGTGCTAATGCTTGAAGACGTAACAGATAAACGAAAGAAAGAGCATGAATACATGGAAGCAAAAAAACTGGAAAGTATCGGAAGACTGGCCCGTGGGGTTGCCCACGAATTCAACAACATCCTGGCCGGCATCTCGGGTTTTTCAGAGATTTTACTTCGAAAGATAACCCAGGATGATCCAAACTATCGATTTGTCGAAAAAATTCACGATGCGTCGATGAAAGCCGCCACCCTCACCAACCAGCTTCTTGGATTTGCCAGGGGACAGATTTATAATCCATCATATATCGATATTCACAGTCCAATAATGTTTGCCCTTGGCGCTACTCCGGGAATACACAGGAATATCACCATTGAAAAAAGCATAGAATCGACACGTTACTGGGTATTTGCCGATGTAAACCAGATCAGGCAGGTGTTTATTGAGCTATTCCGTAACGCGTCAGAAGCTATTTCTGAAAGTGCTACCATCAGCATTGATGTATGCCATGTGGACTCGTCAGAACTCCAGGATCAGCTTGTTGACTCAAGCGAAAATAGATTTATACAGGTAAGTATCACCGATACAGGCGAGGGGATGGACGATGAAACTATCTCAAATGCCTTCGAACCTTATTTCACCACCAGGGAGTCCAGCAAACATGCCGGTATGGGACTTGCAATCGCCTATGGTCATTTAAAACGCCATGGCGGTAACCTTTCAATTCACAGTTCTCCCGGAACAGGAACTACCGCCCTTGTTGTACTGCCCGAGGCAACTCCCCCAAGTGGATACTCCGAGAGCACAATACCTTACAATCGGGTACTGATCATTGACGACAG
>JAGYNX010000260.1 GCA_018399855.1 Spirochaetota bacterium | reverse complement strand
AGCCGGGTAGGAACGAAGAGAAAGGAATGTACGTTCAGGTATACTCTCAAAATCGATTTCAGGGATAATTACAGGCCGCTTACCGTCAGTTCTTCCTTCCAGCCTGATCCAGTTCCCGTCTTCCGGTAAAGAATGGGTCCAGCTCCTGGCAAACCCCTCCCGTACATACATGTCACTGGTATTTAAATTTATAGGAACAGCTGAAAGAAACGACGGGCACGCCAGCAGTGCAGTGATGATTATTACACGTAGACTCATGTTTCACTTCCATTTGCTAAAATAACAGTAACCCTGAATCATTACAAAGGTACTATATCATACCGACTGACAAGTCAAAACAATTTTACCCCAGCGCCCGGTGCCCGATATCCTTTCTGTAATATGCCCTGTCAAAAGATACCAGGTCAATATTGTTATATACTTTTGAAGCAGCTGCCCGCAGGGTATCCGCCATGGCGGTGACGTTCAGAACACGTCCCCCGCTGGTGAGTATGTTATTCTCTTCCCTTTTTGTACCCGCGTGAAACACCAGTATGTCATCCGGAACCTGGTTGAGGCCGGTAATCACCTTGCCTTTATCATAGCTACCCGGGTATCCGCCGGATGCCATCACCACGGTAATGGCATGACTGTTCTTAAATGAAAGACTCATTCCCGACAGCTTTCCCTTGATGGCGGCTGTTATATAATCACCCAGTTTCCCCTCCATCAGGGGAAGCACCACCTGTGCTTCGGGGTCACCAAACCGCACGTTAAATTCGAGCACCTGTATGTTATCACCCTTGATAATAACACCGGCATACAATATCCCCTTGAAGGGAAAACCTTCAGCCTTCATCCCGTCTACGGTTGGCTGCAGCACTTCCCGGCGTACCCTCTCCAGCCGTTCGGCGGTTATCACCGGTGCCGGGGCGTATGCTCCCATACCGCCGGTATTGGGGCCGGTATCACCTTCATTGATCCGCTTGTGATCCTGGGCAGCAACACAGGGAAGCACCGTTTCCCCGTCGCAGATACCCAGCACCGAGGCTTCTTCACCTTCCAGGTATTCTTCCACGATAACCCGTGTGTCCTCGCCTACCATCGTGTTGATAAAGGTTATGGCCTCTTCCCTGTTCTCCGGAATACCCACACCCTTACCCGCGGCCAGCCCGTCAAGCTTGATAACTATTGGGAAGGAGCGAACCCCGTCCAGGTGGGAAAGCATGGCCTTCCTGCCATTTATTTCATGGTACTGCCCGGTTGGCACCCCGTACTTTTTCATGATCCCCTTGGCAAAAAGTTTGCTCCCCTCCAGCATGGCTGCCCTGGCACTTGGACCAAATACCGCCACATTTCTCTCCTGCAGGTAATCCACCAGCCCTTCAACGAGGGGCACCTCTGGACCCACGATTACCACGTCGATTTTCTTTTCAATACACGCTGAATATATACCCTCAAAGTCGGTCACCCCGACGTCTATCCTGTATTTCTCTTCAATGCCCCCATTACCCGGTGCCACGTACACCTCATCCGCGCTGCCATCATTCAAAAGCCTCCACGAAATCACGTGCTCCCGTCCCCCTGAACCAACTACCAGATACTTCATCACCACACCTCTTACACTTAGTCTTTACCCTTTACCAACAACACCTCGCCATCTTTGGCAAGCATTTTACAGTATCTATACGAATACTTATTAAGTCAAAAAAAGTATTTACCGCAAAGGCGCAAAGACACATAAGATCGCAGAGAAAGAATAATTATCTGCTCTGCGAACTTTGCGTTCTTTGCGTCTTTGCGGTAATCCTGATCAGGATAGACCCGTACAAATAAGTATTGATTTTTCCGGCACTATCTGAAAATCTTATGATATTATGAAAAAACAAATAATCCGTCATTTTATAATCATATCATGTATTGCCCTGTTCTCGCTGCAATGTGCCGTGGTGCATACCCATTTTAAAAAGTCCCTGCTGCCCTTTGATGGAACAATACGCATGGGCTGCCTGGAAAAACCGGTAACGGTTAAACGGGATTCACTGGGCATCCCCTGTATACAGGCACAAAACGAGAGCGACCTGTTCTGTGCCACCGGTTATGTTACCGCGTCATACAGGCTTACCCAGATGGTACTGTTAAAACATGCCATACAGGGACGGCTTAGCGAGATCGCCGGCAGTGACACCCTGCCAATTGACCGGTTTATGCGCAGCCTGGGGGTTAAGGCAGTTGTTGACAACACAATGAGGCAGATGGACGAACATGGCCGCATGATGCTGAAAAGTTTTGCCAGGGGAGTGAATCACTACATACATACCACACCGCAGCTTCCGCCTGAACTGGTACTAACCGGTTTTACCCCCGACCGCTGGAAACCTGAAGACTCATTATATATCTTTGCCATGTTAAACCTCAACGTATCATTCAACCTGATAGAAGAACTTCACTTTCTCATTATCGCTCACAAGCTTGGATATAAAAAAGCCGCCGAACTTTTTCCTGTCTACCACGACCAAGAGATACCCCTGGAAGAGGCAGAAAAGCTTCGTCATATTATACCAGAACTTCCCCTGTCGGACATGGAAGAGCTTCAGCAGACACTCAAGAAGATGGAAACAATTGCCAGGCCGGGAACACCCGCCTCCAACAACTGGGCTCTTGCCCCTTCTCGAACAAAAGGTGGACGAAGTATCATAGCCAACGACACCCATCTCATGCTCGCCCTTCCCTCACCCTGGATCATTTTACACCTTGAATGTCCCACCTACCGTTGTGCGGGGGTGACCCTTCCCGGTATCCCGGTTATAACCGCGGGTTTTAATGGCACTATAGCCTGGGGTGAAACCATGGTTATGGCTGACAGCCAGGACCTGTTTATCGAACGGATAAAAGAGGACGGAGGAAAGCTGTTCTACCTGTTCAAGGATAAATGGCTCCCGTTAAAGAAGAGGAAAGAAACATATCGCATCAAGGGTGAAGATCCTCTTACCCTGCCGGTATATGAAACACATCACGGCCCCCTGCTTAATAATTCTCTTTCCCGAATGCCATTGCCGCCCGAGATGCCAGTACAGCCACTGCCGGTTGATATTCCATTCGGTCTTTCCCTGTCATGGGTTGTGAAGGATGGAGACGTGACACTTGATGCCTTCTACAGGCTGGGCAGGGCATCCACCATGAAAGAAGCACGAAATGCCATATCAGGTATACACAGTATATACCTGAATATTATATACGGGGACAAAAATAACATTGGCTGGCAGGTAACAGGGCTTTACCCGGTACGTAAAAAGGGAACGGGACTGTTCCCCTCTCCCGGATGGACGGGTGAGTATGAATGGCAGGGTTTTGCACCCTTCTCATCCCTGCCCCACAGCGAGAATCCTTCTGCCGGCTATTTATGTACTGCCAACCATCGAACCGTTGAAAAAAACTACCCGCTGCACATGTCA
>JAGYNX010000026.1 GCA_018399855.1 Spirochaetota bacterium | reverse complement strand
ATATGGACCCTGGAAGTAAATCCACGCTTGTCACAGTCTCATAGCTACCTGTACCGTGAAGTTGATGGTGAACCGAATTTCAAGATAATGATAGATCTCGCGTTAGGGCAAACACCGGAATTTCCATACAGGAAAGGCCGGTTTAACTGTGCCGCGAAGTTTTTTCTGCGGAGATTTAATGACGCGAAAGTGACCCGGGTGCCTGACGAGGCCGAGATACAACAGGTGAAACAATTGATACCGGGAACCCGTATTGATATGAATGCCCGTGAGGGTATACATCTTTCCGAGCTTCCCAGGCAGGACAGTTACAGTTACGATCTTGCCCATATATTCATTGGCGCGTCGGATCATTATGAACTCATGGATAAGTATCACCGTTGCGTTGAAATGCTGAATTTTTGTTTTGATGAATGATTATGAAAACTGTTACTGAATTTCCATGTAAGGTGAAAGAAATTGAACATATCATGATACCGTTGTCCGACGGGATCAGGCTGGCTGCACGTATCTGGATGCCTGAAGACACGATGGAAAACCCTGTCCCCGCCATCCTGGAATACATACCGTATCGCAAGCGTGATTTTACCGCCTATCGGGATTCGCTGAACCATCCATATTTTGCCGGTCATGGGTACGCCTCCATACGTGTTGACATGAGGGGCAGCGGAGAATCAGAAGGAATTCTGGCGGACGAGTATCTTGAGATCGAGCTCGTTGATGGCATGGAAGTGCTACGCTGGATCGCTGATCAGCCCTGGTGTGACGGCAATATCGGCATGATGGGTATATCCTGGGGAGGGTTTAACGGGTTGCAGATCGCGGCCCATGGCCCGAAAGAATTGAAGGCGGTTGTTACCGTGTGTTCATCAGATGACCGCTATTCTGATGACGTGCATTACATGGGGGGGTGCCTGCTTGGTGATAATCTTTCATGGGCGTCTACCATGTTCGCTTTTAATTCATGTCCCCCCGATCCTGAACTGGCCGGGGACAGCTGGCGTGACCTCTGGTTTCAAAGACTTGAAGGCAGCGGCCTCTGGCTGGAAACATGGCTTCGGCATCAGCGACGTGACCCGTACTGGAGGCATGGATCCATAGCCGAAGACTACACGGACATCAACTGCCCGGTGATGGCGGTAAGCGGCTGGGCGGATGGGTATTCAAATACTGTGTTTCGAATGCTTGAGAACCTGCTGGTACCCAGGAAAGGTCTCATTGGCCCGTGGAGTCATCGGTATCCCCACATGGGAGTGCCGGGACCGGCCATCGGTTTTTTACAGGAGTGTATCAGGTGGTGGGATCACTGGCTGAAAAACAAAGACACGGGCATCATGGATGAACCCATGCTGCGGGTATGGATGCAGGACAGCATGCCCCCAACCACCAGTTATTCATATCGCAGGGGACGCTGGGTGGCGGAAGACGAATGGCCCTCAGCAAAAATTGAAGAACTGTGGTACCCCATTGAGCGAACAGGGCTTGCCATGCCTGGAGAAATCGTGACGGAAGAAGCCATCCCACTGCAGTCACCATTGACGGTGGGGTTGTTTGCCGGTAAGTGGTGTTCGTACAGCGCCACACCTGATCTTCCCCATGACCAGAGAGAGGAAGACGGGGGTGCACTGATATTTGAAAGTGAACCATTAACCAGGCAGCTTGAGCTTATGGGAACACCCCTTCTAAATATTGATTTTGTTTCAAACAAGCCTGTTGCCATGGTTGCAGTCCGGCTTTCTGATGTGGCACTTGACGGCAAGGCTACCAGGGTTACCTATGGGCTCTTAAACCTTACCCATCGTAACAGTCATGAAGAACCTGAAAATCTTGAACCGGGAAAACGTTACCAGGCACAGGTGAAACTAAACGGCGTGGCCCAGGTGTTTCCCAGGGGGCACAAGATCAGGATATCAATTTCAACTTCATACTGGCCCATCGCGTGGCCTTCACCGGAACCTGTTATGCTGAAAATATTTACAGGTGAGACCCGGGTGATGCTTCCTGTCCGACAGCCCAGGAAAAGTGATGCTGAATTGCGGGAGTTTGATCCACCCGAGGCAGCCGAACCGGTAAAAAGAATACCCTTAGAGACAGGAAGACATAACTGGCTGGTTGAACGTGACCTCGCAAATGATAAGTCCACGTTAAAAGTAATAAAGGACGACGGGATTCAATTGTACAGTGATATCAACATGGAGATAGAGAACCGTTCATATGAGTGGTATTCTTCCGTGAATGATGATTTTTCCTCTATACGCGGTGAAACATGGTGGGCAAGGGGATTCAGGCGGGGTGACTGGCATACCCGTATCACCACCCGTACCGTACTTACCTCCGATCCCGAATATTTTTATATCGATGCAGAACTGGACGCTTTCGAAGGGAACACCCGGGTATATTCACAGAACTGGAACATGAAGGTAGAACGGGATTTTATGTAGTCAGCCCAGTCACCGGTTTTCATTACTTTACGAAGCATGTGATGAACCAGGGGGTGGCATCTACCCGTCCTGACATACCGCCGTAAATCATACGCCTCTTAGCGGGATCAATATTACCGGGTATCTCACCATGCGGCCTCCTGTATTCTTTCAGACATGTATATCTCCTATTGATTGATCTGTGTACCCAGCTTTCTTCGTAGCAGTAGAACCAGTTGTCCCACCGCAAGCGGAACGATGCTGGTCACAAGGAGCAGAATCCAGCCGGTAGTTCCCGGCATGGTAACCTTGAGTACCTCTGAAAGAATGGGTACATACAGCGTCAGCAGTATGAGCCCCGTGCATAACACCAGTGCGCCGATCACGTAGGGGTTGGTGAGAATACGGTTTTTGAAAAAAGTACTATTAATGTCCCGCATGTTGAATACGTGCCAGAGACGTCCCAGTGCAAGACTGAGAAAAGAAACAGTGACTGCCTCCGCTTTCCCCATGTCAAACCAGTACAGGGCAAGCATAAATCCCGTCAAAACAGCGGCGGCGATGAGTATGCCGTACCAGACTGTTTCATACCACTGGCTTTTTCCCATAATGAGTTCACCGGGATTGCGTGGTGGTATTTTCATTATTTCCGGACTTGATTTCCCCATGCCCAGGGCCAGGGCGGGGAAGGCGTCATTTATGGCGTTGAGATAGAGTATCTGAAGGGGCAGCAATGGAAGTGGCTGTCCGGCAATTGAAGCCAGTGTAATGATGAGTATCTCTCCCAGGTTTCCGGAAATCAGGTATATGACGAACTTTCGAATATTGTTAAAGATTGTGCGGCCATGTTTCACCGCGGTAAGGATAGAGGTGAAGTCGTCATCCAGGAGGATGATGTCAGATGCCTCCTTGGCAACCTGCTGTCCCCGTTTGCCCATGGCAACCCCGATATCGGCTTTCTTCAGCGCGGGGGCGTCATTTACCCCGTCACCGGTCATGGCGACGATATTGTTTTCCTCCTGGTATACCGAGATAAGGTTTAATTTCTGTTCAGGGCTTACCCTGTAGAAGATGGATGTTTGGGTGATCTCATGCATTTCCTCTTCGCTTAGCGAAGAAATATCTTCAATTTCAGACCCCTGTTTGGCGGGGCTTTTCTCGTCATCTATGATACCCACCGCAACGCCAACGTTTGTGGCGGTTACTTCCTGGTCTCCTGTGATCATGATTACCCGTATGCCCGCTTCATCACACTTCTCTATGTCCCCCCTGATATCACCTCTTGGGGGATCTACCAGTCCGGATAAGCCGAGAAAGGTCAGGTTTTTGTATGGTTTTTCATCAATTGAGTTTGTTGTCTTTACGGCCATGGAAAGAACCCTCAGGCCGTTTCGGGCCATCTCGGTATTGATATCCAGCCACCTGGATCTTTCGTCATCCGAAAAATCTTCTGACTGTCCTTTGCTGTTGATACGGGTGCAAACATCAAGTACCGATTCGGGAGCACCTTTTACAGATACCCTGTATAGGTTATCTTCAATCTTGTGATAGGTGGCCATCATCTTGTTGGCAGGATCAAAAGCGATCTCTTTTTCTTCAGGCATTTGCTGAAGAAGTTCATCATGATCCAGTCCGGCCTTTTCTCCCGCTACGATAAGGGCTACTTCCATGGGGTCACCGATACTTTCAGTTTCACCATCGTCATTTATTCGCAGTGACGCGTTGGTGCAGAGCATACCGGTTTTCAATGCTTCTATTAAAACAGGATCATCCGCGGGATTGAATTTATTATCTTTCAAGGCAAATGTGCCATCAGTGCGAAGACCTTCTCCGGTGATGGTTATGATATTATCGCGTTCCCTGAACTCGACCATGGTCATCTGGTTTTCAGTGAGCGTGCCGGTCTTGTCGGTAAAAATGACGTTGGTAGATCCAAGGGTCTGCACCGCGGTAAGTCTTCGGACAAGTGCGTTTTCATCGGCCATCTGTTTCATGCCGCGGGCCAGCGCTACCGTGGCTACAACCGGGAGCCCCTCCGGTATGGCCGCTACTATCAGTACTACAACGGTTTTGATCATAAGAATCAGGTCTTGGCCTGAAAGATACCCGGCTGTACCAGCCAAGAGGGAAACGAAGAATATCACCTTTATGAGACTTTTTGTCAGCCCGTCCAGCTGCTTTTCGAGGGGGTCAGACTGTGACTCTGCTTCGTCCACAAGTGACGCGATGGTGCCGATTTCCGTGTCCATCCCCGTAAATACAGCTATTCCCTGGCCGGAGCCCCTTGTTATGGAGGTGCCCTTGTATACCATGTTATTTCTTTCTGCGAGGGGGGCATCTTCGTCAATACTGTCAATGGTTTTCGCAACAGGTAGTGATTCTCCGGTCAGTGGAGATTCGTTGGCCTGCAGCTTGTTGGATTCAATCAGCCGTATATCTGCTGATATCATATCACCGCCTTCAAATACCACTATGTCTCCGGGAACGATATCCCTGGCATTGATCTCCTGTACTTCACCATTTCGCTTTACCATGGCGGTGACCAGGTCCATTTGCTGCAGCGCTTCCATTGACCTGGTTGCCTTCATCTCGGTGGTAAAACCTATTATCGCGTTTATTGCCATGGCCACCAGGATGGCGATACCGTCAACCCATTGGGTGAATGCCAGTGAAAGAAAAGCCGCCGCGGCAAGCACCAGCATGATCAGGTTGGTAAACTGGTCTAACAGTATTTTCCAGGCGCTTTTTCCCTTTGAATGACGTATCCTGTTGGCACCGAATGTGCTTCTTCTTTCTTTTACTTCATTCCCGGATAATCCTTCTCGGGGATCTACTGATAACTTTTCTGTAATACTTTCAACTGAAAGCATCCAGGGTGATCTTGGTTGGGTGGGTGTGTTCATTGATAATTATCCAGTGTTTATAGTATAATTTATACACTGATTATAACTGACAGACTGTATGAATGCAACCCCCCTGGGAGAATGACTATTTCTTTTCTTCCACTTCAATCTCATCATAGCCGGTTATCATGGCTTTCATGTGAGAAGTAATTGTGTGCCCTGTGGTAGTCATGTAGACATGGATCACCGCAAAAGTAAGCAGGAGGTATGCCCCGAAGGTGTGTATGATGGCTATCCATTTTACCGATTGAAGGTACAGGGTGCCATGGGCAACATAATAGTAGATAAGCCCCGTCAATACCATAACAGGTATTATCAATATCTTGAAACCGAGATAGCTGATTTTCTGAAGGGGGTTAAGCTTTACGTCAATAGATTTGTCATGAGGGTGAGGTTCGTTTTTGAAAATACCCACAAGATAATATCGAACCTGGTCTCTCAGCTTGTCAGTGGTGGGGATATATTGACGCCATTCGCCGGTGGTAAAATGCCAGAAAATGGCAAATGCAATGAGTATGATAAGTATGAAGCCGGTGTACATGTGGAATACCACCGCGTTCTCGAATCCAAAAATATTGTAAGAACCATGCACTTCAAATCCTGTTAACGCGAGAAAGAATATTAACAGGGCCTGGCTCCAGTGCCACAATCTTTCAAATCGTTTATACATGTATACTTTTTGTATCATACATCACTCCTCTTCTTTCCGTGATCGTGAGAACCTGATAAATCCGTGAATGATGACTCCCGCGATAGAGCCGAACAGCATCAGCATGCCAAGTATATCAAGCAACAGGCTCCGGTCCCTGCCGGGGATCCAGCAGGCTTCAAGTCCTTCGAGCCTTCCATTTCTGCTATGGCAATCATCACATTTAAGGGCGTTTTCTTTAGGCTGTATGAGGTGAGTCAGCGGCCAGAACATCTCCGTTTCTATCCACTCGTATTTGCCGCTGTAGTCAAGACCGGCGGCTTTCATTCCCGTGTCAGCGGCTTTCTCCCAGCTCCAGTCGGCCCAGTAAGCCCCGCTGCCCTTTTTCCCGAAGAGCTTTGGTATTATCATCGTCTTGTTTACCGGATCATACGGCTGTTTACCCCGCATGATCTTGAAAGGCCAGATTTTGCTGTCGGGCGCGCCGCATGCCCCTTCAATGGTGTTAATCTGTATGGGAGTATTGTCAGGATCGATTTTATCACCAACAAGAAGGTGTCCCACCTTTCCGTCGAACCAGCGGTATTCTGGTTCCAGGTTTTTACCCAGCTTGAATTCACCTTTCTTGCTGTCATAGATGTTGTCACCGTCTTCGTCCTTTATGACGAATGGTTTCCCTTTTTCGTTCTTTTCCCCTGCCTTGGACCAGTCCCACCATGTCTTGGTTTTATACTGTGTGGAATACAGGTTTATATGACAGGTCTGGCATGATATCTTATCATAATGTTTGTCAAGGATACGGCGTATAAAGGTGTCCTCTGGATTATCCCTGTTGTGCAGCTTGCTTTTAAATAAATCATAACCCATCTCCTGTTCAGTCTCAAATTCTTCAACATAAAGTTTCTGGGTATGGGGCTTCATGGTATGGCATCGTGTGCAATGCAGCCTGTCGCGATTCTCAACGGATACCGAATACAATTGACCCTTTATGTCATGCTTCGGTGCCACGTGACAGTCAACGCAGACCATTTCTCCCCCATCCTTTCCCATGTGAATATCCGTTGTTTTTTCAGGGTTTAACAGGGATTTATCAAGTGCACCGTGTTTAACCGCGTTGCCGCCGCCACCGTAAAAGTGACATGATCCACAGTTTTTACGTGAGGGTTTGCCAACACTCTGTGCAATTTTTCTGTAATCAGGTCTTTCAAACCATTTTTTGCCATCCTTGAAAAATTTTCTTTTATCAGGTGGGTATCCAGCACCGGTGGGGAATTTTTTGTAAGTACCCGTTTGTTCGTGGCAGACAAGGCAGTCAATCTTTGTCTGGTCGGTGAAATCAAAGTCTTCGTCCTTCCACCCATATCCAATATGGCAACTGGTACATCTCGGTTCATTGGAACGAATGGCCACACAGAAGTTGTTGATGATGTTGATCTTGCCAACCTTCATCATCTCTCCCTTGTGTCCGGGGAGTTTATCAGTTTCCCGGTACCACAGCCAGTGGGATGTCTTCATGATCTGGTCATCTGCAAGATTGTGGCATCCCAGGCAGGTAATGGTCACCTCTTCAGGGCGATCGAAGGATCTCTGCAGTTCCCTGAAGTTGCCATGGTCGGCGGTTTGCGCCATGATGCCCATGGTAGCCATGATTGTTGCTATACTGACAATCATGAATAATAATCCATTTTTACCCATTGTTTCCTCCAGTTATCTTCAATCGGATGTGACTGGGAGTCCCCTGTCTTTCCAGGACGATAAACCACCTTCGAGAATGAATATTTGTGTAAACCCTGATTCTTTTGCTATTTGTGAGGCCTCTTCGGTTTTAAGCTCACGGCCGCAATAAAGAATCAGCACAGGTGTATCCCTGTAGGCATAGAGTAGTTCATCGAATTTTTTACTGCGAAATGGTATATGTATTGCTCCCGGGATATGTCCGTCAGCATAGTTAGAAGAGCTGCGAATATCTACCAGCACTATGTCCTGGCGCATATCCGGATTTGTGATCATCTCGTGAATGTCCTGGGGTGATTTTCTGGATACCGCACCACACGAGGTAAGTGCTGCCAGGATAATTGAAACTGCAATGTATTTTGTGGTTAGCCTTTTGTGGCGGATCATCTGGTTTCTCCTGCGTGATATATTTATATCATGAACCGCAGGGTCGTGCAATCATTTTTACACGGTATCATTAATGAAAAAACCCGGCGAATTGCCGGGTTTTAAATGTGGTATGATACAACTTATTCGGACTATATATTGTATAAGTTCCTGTGTTGTATTATCCTATGGTTTTTACTGAAACCGCACGGGGACCTTTGTCACTCTGTTCAATGGTGAATTCAACTCTGTCACCTTCGAAAAGGGTCTTGAATCCATCGCCCTGAATGCCTGTGTGATGTACGAACACATCCGTTCCATCATCTTGTGAAAGGAAACCATATCCTTTCTTTTCGTTGAACCATTTAACTGTACCTTTTGTCATTGCATGACACTCCATAAACTGTAAAATATTGGGTTTTATCCCATTAAGTTGCAGCTTCTTCATACCCACGTATTACTTTGCCGGAATTAACATTCGGGGAAGTGAAAACGATTTGCTACGAGATGCTATCAACTAGTCTGTCATACTAATATACATCATAATTTCGTCAAATCAATTTTTATTTAATTTTTATACATTCTTTTGCTTTTTTATGTGTAATTGGTAAACATGGAAACGGCTTGACGTAATGAATTTATGGGGTTGTAATCTCTACAATAGTTACTATTAATTCCCCGGAGGTAGTGTAATGACCCCTCTTGCTGTTACTGCAATAACTGATTTCATACTGGCAGCTGAAGTGATGTTTTTAACCGGAATGCTGCTTGGAAAGTCTTTCCCTGTCACTTCGCCAGCTTTTTCATGGGGACTGGCCATGCTTTTTATGGGGATCAGCGCCCTTCTTGGTGGGGTCGATCATGGTTTTCTTGAAAACAGGGTAGGGGACACAATACGCACAATCGCGCAACGGTTAACCTGGTTTTTTATCGGGCTGATGATCACCTGCACACTCGTTACGCTGGCATGGCAGTTTCTTCCTTCCGGGTATTATGTTACTGTATATGTTATCGCACTGGTACAGCTGGCAGTTTTCATTTTTCTGATAACCAGGTATAACAACTTTCTTGTTGTGGTTATAAATTATGCCCCGGTAATGCTTGTCTTCCTGGCGTTTCACATTCTCGGACTTCAGGATGGAAGCGGCTCGGCAGTGATGGTAGCAGGTTTGCTGCTCTCATTCGTTGCTGCCGTGATACAGGTGATGAAAATTGATGTGCTTTCCCCCCTTGATCATAACGGGGTGTATCATGTGATCATGATGGTTGCGGTATATTTTCTGTATCTTGGGGGGCTTCAACTGGGCTCCTGAGTATTATAAAATACCTCCTGTGGCGTCTGGACATTGCCGCGTATTTTTTGTATCTATATAACAAGATGATATACAATTATTCGGCAGAATACAGGGGCATCAGGAGGTTCCATGATTTTTCGAGACAGAACACACGCGGGTAAAGTTCTGGCAGGTTTGCTTACCGATTATGCCCACCCCGAAACAGTAGCGCTGGGGTTGCCCAATGGCGGCATCCCGGTTGGAGAATAAAAAAATCAAGTGCCGTGTCTCATCGGCTGTGCAAAGCTATAAAACAAAATATATAAATATAAATATTCCATTTTAATTGACAGATAGGCCACATGTGGAATTCTTGTCGAAATTCAGTTACTAACACACAAAACAGTAGAAATGTTAATGGTGTGTTGAAGTTATTACTGCAAGGAGTAGATGAATGCTGAGAACGATTGCTGATATCGGTAAAAAGCTGGAAAAGCGAAAACAAAAAGTCACCCTTGTGGCAACAGCCGTTCAGGATGAAAATGTTCTGAAGGCGGTGCTTGAAGCATGTGACCGGGACGTGGTGGATATATTGCTCATCGGGAATGAACAAAAGATCCGGCACATGGCGGAAAAGTCTGAGGCAGACCTGTCAGGTATATCCATTATCAACGAGGAAGATGATTACAAGTCTGGTATTGATTCGGTGAAGCTTGTTCATGATAACAGGGCCCATATGCTGATGAACGGACAGGAAAACTATCATGGATATGCCGTTCTTGGCCGGGCGGTTATCGACAGGGAGCATGGCATCGGAAGGGGACAACGAATATCACACTTCGCCTTGTGTGAGCTTG
Source organism: Spirochaetota bacterium (assembly GCA_018399855.1). Classification (GTDB taxonomy): domain Bacteria; phylum Spirochaetota; class UBA4802; order UBA4802; family UB4802; genus M55B154. Next base: position 3,913 of record JAGYNX010000026.1, on the reverse strand, counting down.
AATCCTATCACAAGCTGATTGGTATCACTGATTGCGTGATGAATGTAAATCCTGGTTTAAAAACAAAGGCAGCCATAATAAGTAATGCTGTATTCTTCATGAGAGTGTTGGGTGTAGAAAACCCAAAGGTTGCGGTGCTGGCAGCGGTTGAAGTGGTCAACGAATCAATGCCGGTAACCATGGAAGCGGCCATGCTTTCAAAAATGGCCCAGCGGGGGCAGATTAAAAATTGCATGGTCGAAGGACCGCTGGCATTTGACAATGCAATATCCAAAGAACACGCCCTACACAAGGGGATTATTAACGAGGTATCCGGTGATCCGGATATATTGCTGGCACCTGACATCGAAACAGCGGGAATGATATACCAGTCGTTTGTATTTTTCAGTAAGGCAAAAGTAGCCTCACTGGCACTTGGTGCCACCGTACCCATAGTGCTGACATCAAAGCTTGACTCGCATGAAACCAGGGTGAACAGTATACTCCTGGCAGCTAGTCTTTACGCGTGAATTGACACACTATTCAGGTGACTATTGAATACCATAAAAGGGGAAAGCTAATGTATCGCACACTTGATGATATATTTAAAACCATAAAGACAGACGGACAAAAGAAAAAACTGGTTGTGGCAGCCGCGCAGGATGACCATGTTCTTGATGCCGTATTCAGGGCATATGACAGGGGTGTGGTTGAACCTGTGCTGGTTGGAAACACGGAAGAAATTGAAAAAATTGCGTCACGTGAAGGGTATGATCTTTCGGGTATCTCCATCGTACACGAGGCAGACCCTGTAACCGCGGCAGTCACTTCTGTAAAGATGATACACGATGGTGAAGGGGACATTCTTATGAAAGGTATGGTTGATTCCTCATCCTTTCTCAGGCCCATACTCAGCCGAAAATTCAACCTGCGCCAGAGTGATACACTTTCGCATGTAGGTATTATCGAATTGCCCCATTACCACAAGGTATTCGCCCTTACCGACGGTGCGTTGAATATTGCCCCAGACCTGGACATGAAGATCGCGATTGTGAAAAATGCGGTGTTCTTAATGCGAAAGCTTGGTATCGAAATGCCCAAGGTAGCAGCCCTGGGGGCTTTCGAACTGGTGCATCAGAAAATGCAGGCCACAATGGATGCTGCCCTCCTTTCGAAAATGGCTCAGCGGGAGCAGATCCGCAATTGTGTAATCGAGGGGCCCATGTCCTTCGACAACGCGGTGTATAAGCAAAGCGCGGAGTACAAGGGGCTTGACAACGAGGTAGGGGGTGACGCGGACATATTGCTTTCTCCGAATATAGAGGCGGCCAATGTGCTGTATAAATCAATCGTCTATTTTGCCGGTGCGAACCCGGCCTGTGTGATACTGGGAGCATCGGTACCCGCGGTGCTTACCTCACGCACTGATTCTGAGGATGTAAAACTCAACAGCATAATGCTTGCCGCAAGCGTGGATTTTGACAAATAATTTCGGGAGAATATACTTATGAGTATACAACTGGTTCTGGCCATAAACCCGGGATCTACTTCAACCAAAATAGCCGTGTATGACGGTACAAACAGGATCCTGGAACAATCCATATCTCATAGTACAGATGAACTGGGACAGTTTGCTGACATGATGGACCAGTATGCCTTCAGGGAAAAACATGTATTGGAAGAACTGGAAAAAGACAATATTGACCTGCATGATATACGAATCATCGTGGCGCGGGGTGGACTGCTCAGGCCCGTTCCCTCGGGAATTTACCGTATCAATGAAACCATGAAGGATGATCTGAGAGAAGGAGCTGCTTCAACCCAGCACGCGAGCAATCTTGGTGGATTGATCGCGGACGCACTTGCCGCGGATATAGATGAAGCGGAAGCATTCGTAGCAGACCCACCCGTAGTTGATGAGATGGACGAAGTGGCACGTCTGGCCGGGCACCCTCTTTTCAGAAGAAAACCAATATTTCATGCCCTTAACCAGAAGGCCATTGCCCGTAAACATGCCCGTGAAACAGGCCGGCCATACGAAGAATTAAACCTCATCGTGGCCCATATGGGAGGGGGCATATCAGTTGCCGCTCACCGCGGGGGAAGGATCATCGATGTGAATAACGCCCTTGACGGAGAAGGCCCTTTCTCACCCGATCGAAGCGGCACCTTGCCCATGGGAGACATGATAAAACTGTGTTTCTCTGGAAAATACACAATTAAAGAAGTAAAAAAAATGATGGTTGGACAGGGCGGCATCATGGCATACCTGGGAACCGGCGATGTGCGGGAGGTTATTGAAAAGATCAATAACGGTGATGAAGAGGCCGCACTGGTGCTGGACGCAATGATATACCAGGTGGCAAAGGCGATTGGTGCCATGTCCACAGTTCTTGAGGGAACGGTTGACGGTATTATTCTGACAGGTGGGATCGCTTTCAACCAGGTGGTAACCGATACTATTAAAAAGCGCGTAGGAACACTTGGCCAGGTATACGTCTATCCCGGAGAAGACGAAATGGAAGCACTGGCCATGAACGGCCTCATGGTGCTCAACGGTGAAATCGAGGCGCACGAGTACTAAAAATGATAATTAGCAACCACAGAGACCCGGAGAAACAGAGTAAGGATTTTGTAGGTTTGCTTGCTGTTATTTGAACGAATGACGTGGCGAAGGTTGTTGTGGGGGATGAAGGGAAGAAATGAGAATTCTATTTTAAACTCTCAATCTCCTCAACCGACAGCCCGGTAATTTCTGATATCTCCTGTATATTCATGTTTTTATCTAAGAGTGCTTTCGCAGTCTGGATGGCTTTCCTATGCATGCCTTCCTGAACACCCTTTTGAATCCCTTCTCTCTTAAGTTTTTCACCGTATTTTTCAAGTTTCGTAGCAAACATGGTTCGAATCTCCTCTACCTGCTTTATTTCATGGTATATCTCTTCATGCGTCTCGTTAAATATTACTCTCATCCAGTTAAGAAACAGCTGCGTCTCATCAGGTTTCTCATTTTTGATCATTTCAGCCACGATGTCAATTTCTTTTAAAAGCTTTTCTGGTATACTGTTCTCAACATAGAACAGTGCCGATACAACATTTTCAATTTGCTTCAGTGTCTCCTTTGAAAATTCGTTTTCCGCGATCTTGTAATACCTGAATGCTGGAATATATTCCACCGGTATATTATCATCGATTAATGTATCTATATCAACAGGTGCTGTCCACTTTTTATCACCATTGTAGAGCAGAAGCGGAAACACCGATGGGAGTGTATTCAGTTTCTGTGATTTTACCAGGTGTTCGTAGAACTCTGTGATGTATCTCAGCATACGTAATGCCATGAACCGGTCAACCGTGGACTGGAACTCCAGGAGAATGTAGATGTATAGCTCCTTACCCTGCACCTGTACTTTGTATATCAGATCAGACTCTTTCTCCCTGAACTCGTCAGTGACGAATGACGTTTCCATTCGTTCAAGGGTGTTAAAGTCAAGGTTATGTACCCAGTCTTCGTTAACGAAGGAGGTCAGCAGCTGCTTTACGGTTACCGGGTTGGAGAAGAAGTTCTTGTAACCGCAGTCGTGTATGTGTTTGTTTTTCATGGGTATTCGGTCCTTTTCTATGTCCTCATATACTTATACGAAGAAAATGACCTGTGCGGAAAAAATATTTGGAATTTTTGTGAAAAAAGTTGAGAAAATATTTAGTAAACACATGCAATCATAAGTGTTCTACAACCAAAAAGCCCTAAAACCATCCGCCGAAGGCGGATACCTCATAAGGTCGACTGTTCGAGACGACTCCCACGAAAGCCTTCACTTTATTGTAGTATCAGTAATCTTATAGAGTTCTTTAAGTATTTACTGACTCATTTGCGCTGACAATTTTTATATTTTTATAATGTCATTCCCGTCCCCGCCTGCGTGGGGATAAA
>JAGYNX010000259.1 GCA_018399855.1 Spirochaetota bacterium | reverse complement strand
AGGCAGAGGCAAATCTCATTCGGGAGAAGATTGATGACCTTGAAAAGGTTGAGCAGGTACATCATGAACTCAAAAAACTACAGGCGCAGATAGTATCACAGCAGTACCTGAAAAAAAGGGCAGACATGGAACTGTGCGGGCAGCGCATAGGTGAATATACACGCCTTGTTGAAGAGAATAACCGCCGCCTGGAATTGCTTGAAGACCGCAAATCGGCGCTGCGTGACCGCAAAAAACGGCTTGAAACCAGCAGGCAGGAACTGCTGGCATCGTTATATAACAACGACACCTACATGGCCCTTCAGTCCCTTGAAAGATCAGTTGAAGAGGTGCGTTCCCGCATGGACGAGGCCAGGCGCAGACACGGCATGTACCTGCAGCTTAAAGACGAGGCCGGCAAACTCTTGAACAAAACCATCTCCGAAGATGTAGACGGTGAAATACATGAAGCGGCAGACCAGGCCAACAGTCTTCGAAGGGATGTCTTTGAGACAGAGGGGCAGATTCGCCGGAACGAGGAAACCCTGTCTTCCCTTGAAGGAGAACTTGAAGACCTTCAAAAAGGAATACTGCGCTATCCGCCAACAACCACCATGCTGCAGGCCGCCCTGCAGGAAGAAGGAATACAGGCCTGGGTGCTTGCAGACTGCCTGGAGGTAAACGACCAGTCCTGGCAGAACGCCCTCGAGGGATGGCTTGCCGGCAGGAGGTTTAACCTGCTTGTGAGCGAAAAGGATTTCAAGAAGGCCCTTGCCGTTTACGACTCCCTTTCAGGTGAAGTGCACACCGTTGGGATACCCGACATGGAGAAAATAAAGGGTTCAGAGATAACCCCCGGATCACTGGCGGAGGTGGTGATAACCGAAAATCCACTGGCCCGCAGGTACGTCAGTTTCGTGCTGGGCGACGTGATGATGGCCACCCTGGAAACCCTTCGTCAATACCGGAAGAGTGTTACCAGGGAATGCATGCGGTATTCTTCGTTTACCGCCTCGCGAATTCCCGAAAGACTGTACGGCCAGTGGTTTATCGGCAAGCAGGCACGAGAGCGCCGCCGGCAGCAGGTTGAACAGGAGATCGCAAGACTTCGCCGGGAACTGCAGCAACAGAAGTCATCCCTTGAAACAGTAAGTAAAGAGTTAACCCGAAGGGAAGAGGCCATCGGTTCCCTGCGGGAGATGAAGCATTATATCGGGGAGGCAGCGCGGGCAGAAGAACTGGAAAGCGAGTTGAAAGGGCTTGAAACTGAAATGAACCTGGTAGACCAGAGCGAGGTGAAAGACCTTCGTGAACGGGTAGCATCCATGGAAATAGAGAGCAACCGGGTGGGTGATGAGATCGAGTCCATAGCAAAAGAGACGGGAAGCCTGGAATCGGATATACGAAAATACACCCAGGAAAAGGAACGCCAGGAAGTGCAGCAGCAGGAGCACCGGGGCAGCTTTGACGCGTTCATGGAAGAACACGGCAGCATGAGAGAAGAGCTGGAAAAATATTATCATGAAAGGGTAAAGCGTGACACCCTTGAAGAAGTGCTGAACCGGTTTGAGTCATCCATGAAAGGGTTTGTCACCAGGGCGGACAATACTCGTAAAGAGCTGCACCGTCTCAAGAACGAGTATAACAGGCGCTTTGCCACGTACATGAGTCCCGATGACGACCAGAGCGGAGAATTTCTGACCCTGCTTAAAAAATACCGCGACACCGACCTGCCCGCCTACAGCGAGAAGATAGCACGGGCGCGTGAAGACGCCGAGAAACAGTTCAAAGAGCATTTCGTCTCACGCCTCAACGAGTACCAGCAGGAGGCCCGCACCAGTTTCAAAGAGATCAATGACATGCTCAAAGAGATCCGGTTCGGTAAAGACCAGTACCGCTTCTCGGTTGAAGAGCACCCCGAAAAGAAGGCTGAACTGCACGTGATAAAAACAGCCGCCCGCATAACAGAAGACAGCGGCACTCTCTGGGACCAGCTGCACACCAGCGAAGAGAAGGAAAGCGTATCCCGGCTGTTTGACACCATACTGGAAAACGACCTCGATTCTGAGCAGGTGCGGGACATATGCGATTACCGCCAGTACTTTCTCTACGATATAAAAATACGGCACACCGATGATCTTGACGAATCGGGAAAACCCATCGAATCGTCACTGAGCAGGGTGCTTCGTGACAAGTCGGGCGGCGAAACACAGACCCCCTATTACGTGGCGCTGGCTGCCAGTTTTTACCGGTATTTCAAGGACGAACCCGGCGCCATACGCCTGGTACTGTTTGACGAGGCATTCAACAAGATGGACGATGACCGCATCAAGAATGCCATCAGCTTGTTTCGCAGCATCGGCATGCAGGTGCTGGCGGCGGTACCTACCGAGAAGGTAGAGATCATCGCCCCCCAGATGGACGTCACCAACCTGGTGATACGAAGCAACCGGCGTGCCTTCGTGCGTGATTACGCCATACTGCAGGAACAGGAACATGAATCGCAGGGAGTATGAAGAAGCCATCCTGCGTGTCTTTGCCGAAGGGTATCCCAATTCAGCCCAGTTTCGCGGCGGCCGCAAGCTGCGAAAGGCAAACTGGGAGGGTATATTCCCCGCCATAGAAGGATCGGTTGATGACAAGAACGCCTTCCTGGCAGCAGTAGAGACACTAACCAGGGAAGGCCTGCTGTCAGTACAATGGCAAAAGTACAGGGAGGGGGACAGCGTGGTAGCCCTCTTCCTTGAAGACCCCGAAGGGATCTATGGCAGGCTGAACATCCCTTCGCCCCAACAGGCTGCCGCTAACATTCGGGAATTCCTTTCGAAATATACTCCACTTTCAGTGCAGGACGGGCAGGCTGCCCGCGGCCTCCTTGATCTCGTGGAGGAAGGTACATCCATACCCGTAACCGAACTGTCCATCCTCGAAGATATACTTACCCTCTTTGCCCTGGACAGGGAACGCGCCGGGCATTATGCTCTGCGCGCACTCAGCATCAGGCTGTACAATGATTCCAAGCGGCTGGAAAACATACTGCGCCCTGCCGATGAAATATCCCGGTTGGTACTGGGATACAGTATAAGCCATGAGCTTGGTCTTGCCCGCCGTTACCCGGAAACAACGCTGGCCGGGAACATCATACTTGAATTTACAGGCGGCCGCTTCTGGGATCTGGCGGGGCATGCCGTTACCATGCCGCTTGCAACCGCCCGCCAGGTGGGCCGTGTGCTCAATGGAAGCGGAAACGTTTTGCAGCATGTTTTGTCAGTTGAGAACAAGGAGACCTTTCATGTTCTTTCTGCCGGCCTTAAGGGTTTTGACGGGCTGCTGTACACCGGCGGACACCCCAACGAGGCTGACCGGATGATACTGGCAATGCTGTGGGGCCAGGGTACCGTGGTGCATCACGCGGGCGACCTGGACCCGGTGGGGCTGCAGATTTTCGAAGAAATTGACGAAATATGCGGTGGTACCGTCTT
>JAGYNX010000258.1 GCA_018399855.1 Spirochaetota bacterium | reverse complement strand
GTGATGCAGGGCCGGCTTCATAAACCCTGTCATAACCCGGGCATTGAAAATACGATCCCTGTTGAAATATTCAATGAATGCCTCGGCATTGCCCCAGCCGTTCTGGAAAAGCACAATGGGAGTATTCTCTCCCACAATATCCTGCCATGTATGCAGGGCCCCGGCAGTAGCTGAAGACATGAAAGACTTTATACATACAAGTATGTAATCATATTTCTCTAATGGTATGTTTCCGATATCAGTGAAGGTCTTGAAGGAATCGGGTGAAACTGCGTGTTCTCCCAGGATACCTGTTTGTACAATCCCCCTCGACCGAAGTTCATGAACCGTTTCCGGCAGGTCAATTATTGTTACCTGTTCACCGTTGTTCACAAGGCTCACGGCTGCTCCAAGGCCCACCGCGCCGCCGCCGTAAATAAGAATATTCATATAATTCCTCAGCAGGTAAAGTATTGATATTATTCACATATTCTACATGATGATTGTTTTGTATCAAGCAGTTTATTCAGGGAATAACTATCTGCCCGACCACAGGAGATTACGCAATCCCGAGGCCCGGCTTGTGGGGTTGGCTGCCATGTGTGACACAACCTCGGTGCTGCCCAGTATGGTCACCCTTGACCTGGCCCGGGTGACGGCGGTATACAGCAACTCCCTGGTAAGAAGGCGTGAAGAGGTATCGGTTACAGAAGGGGGAAGCACAAGCAGCACATGGTCAAACTCGGAGCCCTGGCTTTTGTGTACCGTCATTGCATACGATGTCTGGGTTGCATGCAGCCTTGAAGGGGACAGTGAACGGAAGCTCCCTCCCGGTTCCTGGAACCAGACCCGTTTTGCCGTGTCACCCTGCTGATGGGGCACATCTTCGGGAAGCACGATACCCACGTCGCCGTTGTAAAGCCTGAGAGAGTAATCATTCACGGTAATCATAACGGGCCGGTGATTATACCAGGGTGTGTGCACCGATATATGCCCCTTACCGTGCAGTATCTTTTCAACCGCATGGTTCAGGCTGTGTATACCGAAAGGCCCTGTTCGAAAGGGGGTGAGTATTGTAAATTCGGCAAATTTTGAGAATGCCTCTTCAGGGGAATTTGCCCCCGTAAAATCACCGTACCCTTCAGTCACCAGTTGTGGAAGCACGGCAATTACCTGGTCGGCCTGTGCCGGCTGGATAATACTGATATCACCATACTGGTCACTTTCAAGGAGTGAACGCACAGTCTTTTCGTCCCCCTCCCTGATAGACCTGCTTAATTCGCCGATCCCGCTTCCGGTGCCGAACCTGTAGTTTTTCTGCAGCATAACCACCGTGTCTGCCATTGGGGGTTCAGCATCATTTATCTTTTCTGCAGGCAATTCTGTGGAAACACCCTGCAGCACATTATTCCACTTAGTGGTATACCCGTGATACTGCCCGCTGTCACAGATATCGCCCAGAACGGCGCCGGCTTCTACCGACGAGAGCTGGTCACGGTCACCAAGAAGAATGAGCCGCCCCTTTTCGGGCATAGCCTGAACCAGGCGTGCCATAAGTGCCACATCCACCATGGAGGATTCGTCAACTATTACCACGTCAAAAGGCAGGGGATTGTCTTCATTATGCCTGAAGTGGGAACGTCCGTGAATGGTGCCCAGCAGTCTATGGAGGGTGAAGGTCTCTTCCGGTATATGGTCAAGCACGGCCTGGTCACATTCAATCTGCAGGCGCTGCTGCTTTATGGTTTCTTTCATTCTTCCGGCAGCCTTTCCTGTTGGGGCAGCAAGGGCAATGGCTGGTATGGTGTTGGCTGCAAGGTATTGTTCGATTATCACCGCAAGCATCTTGATGACGGTGGTGGTTTTGCCCGTCCCCGGCCCTCCTGTCAGCACGGTGAAAGGACGCAATACACCCGACGCTGCCGCAAGGCGCTGCCAGTTGAAACCGTCATCCGCGGCAAACAGCCGGTCAAGTCCATCCCGCAGCACATCCATGTGCACCCTTTTCATTGATGACTGAAATGTCTCTCCGTCAAAACGCACCCTGCGGTCAATCCACCGGGAGATCACCATCTCGTACTGCCAGTAGCGGTACATAAAAAGATTTCCTTCATCATCAAGCACCAGGGGGGCACGGGCATGTCCGGCCTCGCCAGGGCTTTTCACCAGCCCTGAGCCAAGCAGCGACTGTCTCCACCCATCAAGCCGCGGCAGCGTTATGACAGGACAGGCCGGCTGCTCTTCCCCCGTATACCCGGCAAGTACCTCGCCAAGCTGCCTGCCGGCACTTTCTGCAAGCCTGGCACAGATATCACCATGGGCAGTGCGGCTGCTTGCAAGCAGGGCCGCCACCGCAAGAGGGGCGTCGGCACCTTCACCCGCCAGGCGTACAACCAGCCGGGCGAAATGCCGGTCAATGGGCTCAAAGCATGGAAGGCTGAGCACCTGTTGTATTGTTTCGCGGTCTTTCATCCGGTTACACCTTTATTCACTTCTGAAATACCCGTCAAGTTTCTCGATCAATTCACGGGCGGGCCTGTCATGGTAGACACCAGACCTGCTGCCCTCCTCTTTATGTATTCCCCGCAGGAAGAGATAGAACACCCCGCCGAAATGCCTGTCATAATTATAGCCCTTCAACCTGCTTTGCAGGTGCCGGTGCAGTGCCACCGAGTAAAGATAATACTGCAGCACGTAATAGTGCTCTTCCATTGCCCTGCCAAGCATGGGGCGGCTGTAATCTTCGTAGTTGTTGCCAAGCCAGTTGGTTTTCCAGTCTACGATATAATATTTTTCATTATGCCTGAATACAAGGTCAACAAAGCCCCGCACGTATCCCTTTACCGGTGAGAAATCAAGCGACCTGAGCATGTCCCTGAACCTGACCAGGAATATATCACCGCTTTCAAACACCCCGGCAAGCCCTTCGGGCTGTATCTTTTCGGCGTGAAAGTAGAATTCCATCTCGTTGAGCCTGTGCACGTTGTCTACCTGTGAAAGCTGAATGGTATCATCCCCGGTTTCCAGGCCTGCCCCCAGAACATGCTGCACCATGTCTACTACCACGCTGTTCCATCTCTCTTCGAATCCATACCGGGCAAGGATATCCCCCACTATTGCCTGGTGATCATCATCATTAGTGAAATCCAGTTCTTCGAATATACGGTGAATGCATAGACCCGCCCGTGTTCCCCTGGGGAAATCCATAAATGTGTCATCTCCCGAAACTGCGGGTGAGGCGGTATAAAAAATGTCACCATCCATGTCCCGAACGGGCATTTCTCCATGATATGCCGAGAGGGATGAGTAGCTGGCTATCTTCCAGTCGGATGATATGGTTCCCCTGAACTGCCGCCTGTCCAGTTTTGAGGGCACCTGCTCCTGTGATGTATAGACTGTTCCACCCTCACCGGGCAGGGGAATAACACGAATGGCGTTACCCGATGAAGCCTGCAATTGCTCAAGGTGTTCGTGTATTACGCCCGTAT
>JAGYNX010000257.1 GCA_018399855.1 Spirochaetota bacterium | reverse complement strand
GCGTCGGGATTCTTCCAGCGCATGAATTCCATCTGTACAGCAAGATCATCCTGGCCGTACAGAAGAAGGCACTCGGAGTCTTTTCCGTCACGGCCTGCCCGGCCTATCTCCTGGTAATATGATTCTACCGAGTCGGGAACCTCGGCATGAATGATGAGGCGGATGTCTTCCTTGTCAATCCCCATGCCGAAGGCGTTGGTGGCAAGTATGAGGGCGTTCTTCGCACGCAGAAATTTTTCCTGCACGCGGCGCTTGCTGATGGTGTCAAGCTTGCCATGGTAGACCAGGTAGGGTTCACCCTGCATGTCAAGATAAGAGGTGAACCGTTCTATGCCCTGGATGAGATTGAAATAAATAATACGGTTGCCCGGGGTTGACCGGATCTTATCAAGCAGTATGGCATACTTCTCGCCATCATCCAGCACCTCCTCAACGTGCAGTGAGAGGTTTGACCTGCAGGTGCCTTCGTTGTACACGGTGATCTCATCAAGTGGAATACCAAGGGCGCGGACGATGTCCTGTTGCACCTTCGGCGTGGCGGTTGCGGTAAGGGCCATGGTAACGGGGTTTCCCAGTATCTCGCGAAACTCGGCGATGCGGGCATAGTCGGGACGGAAATCGTCTCCCCACTGGCTTACACAGTGGGCCTCGTCGATGGCAAGAAGCGAAACCGTCCTCCCCCCTATACTTTTTTTGAAGTCTTCTTTTCGGAAACGTTCGGGTGATACATACAGCATGCGGTATTTCCCTTCTGCCACGTTTTTGTATCTTTTCTGGCGTTCCCCTTTTGACAGGGTGGAATTGATAAAGGCGGCGTCGATGCCCCGTTTTACCAGCCCGTCCACCTGGTCTTTCATGAGGGCGATGAGGGGTGAAATGACCACGGTGAGGCCCTCCATGAGAAGGGCGGGCAGCTGGTAGCATACCGACTTGCCCATGCCCGTTGGCATGATGACCATGGAGTGTTTTCCGTCAAGGGTGCCCCGTATGATAGCTTCCTGCGAATCGCGGAATGTGTCCATGTTAAAATGTGTTTTAAGATGACCTTCAAGGGTGTTCATGGTTACCTGTTCTCCGTGTTCTGTGTTTCAAAAGTATACCACGCCGGGTGGTTTTTTCAGGGTGTTGTGATGCAGGTATGCATTTTTACCCACGGGGAGTATTGTTTCACCAGGGGATATAATATGCTTGAGTACCAAACATCTGACATTAATTTTGATTGATTAAATTTGTATAGTATATTACTGTTGTATAAAATTAGAAATAGTGGTAGCGTATTAGTGGTATGTACTATTATAAATGTGCGGAGGCAGACAGATGCTAAAACCTTTGATGGAATCAAAAAGGGACTGGGATAAGGAATTCCAGGAATACCTGAACACCAATAAAACCCTTGCCTACATGATGCTTCAGAAGTCGGAAGAATTTGCTGATCATTACGCCCTCACCCAGCAGGTTAAAGGTGAATGGGAATCTATTACCTGGAGGGATTTTGGCGAGCAGATCAAGTCTATCGCGAAGGCTTTGCTTGAGATGGATATATTGAAGCCGGGTGAGATGGCCGGTATATTTTCAGCCAACAGGGCCGAATGGGCCATTGCCGACCTGGGTATTCTGACAACCAGGGCGGTATCGGTGCCGATTTATGCCACCAATTCCGTGGAAGAAGCGGAATATATTGTAAATGATGCGGAAATTAAGATCATATTTGTTGGAGACCAGGACCAGTATGACCGGTCAAAAAAAATTATAAAGGGAAACAAGTATCTCAAGAAGATCGTTGCCATGGACCGTGATATCTCCATCGAAGGTGATGACAGCATGTATTTTGATCAGATGCTTGATCTGGGCCGCAAGTCAACCAGGGGTGACATGCTTGAGACCAGGCTGAAAGAGGTTAATCCTGATGATACCCTGACCCTCATCTATACATCGGGAACAACGGGGGCCCCAAAGGGTGCAATTCATACCCATAGAAGTTTTATGACCGGGATCTATCCTTCGTACAGCCGTTTTCCCGAGGCGGGAACTGATACCGTGTCCCTTGCGATACTGCCGCTGAGCCACGTGTTTGAGCGTATGTGGTCGTATGGTTGCATGAGCGCCGGGGTGCGGATCGCCTATTGCCCTGATCCCAAGCAGTTTGTTGACGTGATGTCACACATCAAACCCCACTTTCTCACCAGTGTGCCCCGAATATGGGAGAAGGTGTACGGTACCATTCATGACGGTTTAAAAACAGCCCCTCCCGCCAAACAAAAGATGTTTGGCTGGGCAACCCGGGTGGGGCTGGAAGTGTACCGCAATTTTCTGGCAGGGAAAAAGTCAGGCATAGGGTTGAAGTTTCAGCACAAGCTGGCTGACACCCTGGTTATGAAAAAGGTGCGCCAGAAGCTTGGAACTGAACGATGTAACGTGTATCACATCGGCGGCGCGGCGTTTTCATCAGAGATTAACGAGTTTTTCCAGGCCTTTGGTATCAACATCGTGCAGGGGTATGGCCTCACCGAGTTTTTCCCGGTCTGCGTGGGATTTCGGGATACCGGGAAGCCGGGGGCGTGCGGCCCGATGATCCAGATGTGCCAGGTGCGCATTTCCGACGAGGGAGAGATTCAGCTAAAGGGTGGTATGTGCATGAGCGGTTACCACAAGAAGGATAAGGCCACGAAAGAATGCTTTACTGATGACGGCTGGTTCAAGACACAGGACGTGGGTGTTGTGTTCGTTGAAGAGAAACACGGTGACCCGCTTACCTATGTTCGTATCACCGACCGTATTAAAGACCTCATCATCACCGCCGGGGGTAAAAATATTTCTCCGCAGCAGATCGAGTCAATGCTTGGTGAAGAGCTGATGATTGAGCAGTTCGTTGCCATTGGTGATGGCCGAAAGTTCATATCAGCCCTGGTGGTACCAAGCTTTACCATGCTTGAGGATTACTGTAAGAAAAACGGTATCCCCTTTACCTCACATGAAGAAGTGATCCGTGATCCAAAGATCATGAAGTTGTACGAGGATATCGTTGCCGAACGTACAAAATCATTGGGACGGGTGGAGCAGATCAAGAAGATCACCCTTCTTACCGAGGAGCTGACCCAGGAAGGTGGTGAGCTGACCCCAACCATGAAGCTGAAGCGTAAGCAGATCAACGAGAAGTACAGGCATCTCATTGAAGAGATGTATAAAGAATAGAACTTGTATAATGGTCTCCCCTCCACTTGCGGAGGGGAGATTTTTTTATTCAGTGTGATTATAATATTCGGTGTACCTGTCAATGAGTGCGCGGATCATGTTCTGATAGGATACCCCCTGTTCTTCAGCTTTTTTCTTGAAAAATAATACACTGTCCTTGCTCAAAGAAAGGGTAACCTTCACAGTTTCTTCTTTTCTCAGTAGTTTCTCAGGTGGCGGGATAATGTCCCGCACTACCGTTGATGAGAGTATAGCATCCTCAATGTCGTGTGGTGC
>JAGYNX010000256.1 GCA_018399855.1 Spirochaetota bacterium | reverse complement strand
AACCCATTACATGCACTGAACCGTTGAAATCGATATTTCCTGTCTCGTAATCGACATGCCCTTTTATCACGGCAATTGGTAAAACTGATATTTTCCTTTTATCAACATCAAGACATCCATCAATGGCCGATACATATATCATTTCATCACTATCAGAAGGCGCTATATTTTTGCCAAGCTGATAACCGTTTTTTTCAACCATCTCCGCGGGGACGGGATCACCGTATATATCATACCCGTCTTCAGGCTTTTGCTCAGGTACCTTCTGCAATATCTCCTGGCTTTTACTTACTTCAATTATGGAACCTACTTCTTTGAAATCTATTCTGCCATCTTCTAGTAACTTACCCGCTTTTTTCTGAAGTTCTAACAGCGGAAGATAATACTCCTTGTATCCATTAACAGGATCCTTACCCTTACCAACCAAAATTCTGTGCAGGGCTGGTTTTTCAAGGTTTACCTGCTGAAGCTCCTGTTCGATTTCATCCTTGTCACGAACTGCCACAATATTCCTGCTCATCAGTTCATCTTCAATATCCTTGTAAGAAGGTATTTTCATGAACTTGGTGGGAAATACTATGAAATACGTTTTAACCTTGTTTTTGCTGACCTGCAGGGCTGGTTTAAGCTTAATCCTGTAGGCCTGCCTGTCAAATATCACGAAACCATAACCAGAGGCACGATAACATCCGGCAAACTCATCGTAGTGAATACCTTCTCCGGCCTTGAACGGTTTAAATTTCTCAGCTTTATGATAAGTATACCCGCTATCAAGGTTATACTGTACGTCTGAAGCATCATCTACGTCAACCACCCTGGCAACGATCTCATCTCTCATCACGAAGTTATACGGTGAGGACAGAACTACAGATTTTTCACCGGTTTCTTCGCTTGTCTTTTCAACAAACATCCTGTTAACGTTGGGATCAAAATAAAAAATTGTTATTTTCATCGTGCCTTATCGCAATCGTTTCATTGTCACTTCACTAGTATTAATATCGTCACCTTCCTGCTTTACATTATGTTAAATTCTTTTCATTTGCAAAGATATAAATAACAGTATTTTTCAGATGTACATAATTATTATATCACTATTCTTGAGTTTTTTAAAAAAGTAAATATATTATCATTTAAAAAATCCATTAAAAGATCCTTTCATTTTGTAGAATTTTAATCGATAATATAATATAGAAACTTATTCTGATTTTACATATATTGTATTCTACATAAAACATGTTGTATGGTCTATTTGAATATTACTATGCACAAGAATTATTCATATATGTCCTTAATCCGCGAAGAGAGGAACGCTTAATAATAATGAAGAACAAAAATGCCAGTCTGGAAGAGATAATACGATTAAGTTCAGAACTGAATACAATACAGGACCTTGATCTTCTGCTGGAAAAAATATTATATGAATCCAGGATGGTTGTTAACGCTGATGCTGGTACAATTTTTATTCGAGATGGAAATGATTTGCATTTCAGTCACGCGCAAAATGATACATTGCGAAACAAGCTTCTCCAGGGACGTAAACTCATTTACACTACTTTCAAAATGAATATTAACCGTGAATCCATATCCGGATACGTGGCATCAACCGGTGATATATTGAACATTCCCGACGTATACCAGATCAGCGACGATGCCCCATACAGCTTTGATTCTACCTACGATGACATTTCTCACTACAAAACCCGTTCAATGCTTACTGTTCCGATGAAAACAACTACCGGCGATATTATCGGCGTATTACAGATAATCAACGCCAAGGATGGAAATGGCAACATTGTTTCTTTTGACAGCGATGATGAACCATATATCATTCATTATGCCAACAACGCAAGTATAGTGCTGCAACGTGCAAGAATGACACGGGCCCTTTTGCTGAGAATGATCAGCATGGCCGAACTCAGGGACCCGAAAGAGACCGGCCCCCATGTTAACAGGGTTGCGTCATACGCTGTAGAATTATATGAACGATGGGCCTATCACCTGGATATTCCCAGGGAAGAGATCGATAAAAACAGGGACACGCTGCGAATGGCAGCCATGCTTCATGATGTGGGCAAGGTTGCCATATCTGACCTTATACTGAAAAAACCGGCAAAATTTACCGATGAAGAATATGAAATAATTAAAGGACACACGTATATGGGCGCCAGGCTTTTTACTGATAAACAGTCTGAATTTGATGATATCGCTTCTGTAGTAGCATTGCGTCATCATGAGAACTGGGATGGAACCGGGTATCCCGGCTATGTCGATGTAGCCACCGGGATGCCCCTTGAAAAAACAGCAGACGGCAGCAAGGCACTTCCTCTTAAAGGTGAAGAAATTCCAATTTTCGGAAGGGTTGTTGCCCTTGCGGATGTATACGATGCACTTATATCCAGGCGGGTATATAAGGAAGCCTGGGATGAGAAACAGGTATTGCAAGAGATCAAAGACCTCTCTGGTAAAAAATTCGATCCTGACCTTGTTGAAGTATTTTTTGAATGTACTGATATTATACATTCAATACGCTCAAGATACCCGGACAATGAATAAGTATTGATTATGTATAAACTATGTTCGAAAATCCTGCAACCCGTTTTTATCGCACTGCTTCTATTTCCACTACTCTCATGCGTATCTTCACAGATTACCTACTCACAGAAGGATATTTTCAGCGATATAATGAGTAACACATACAAAAGCAGGGATAGCATTGATGGTTCCCTCACCTACCAGGTATTCTTTTCAATAAAGAAAAAAGAGGAATGTATTAATATATCAGTTCTTTCTGATATGAAAGATGATACCACCCATCCTCTTCGCACCGCATATATAGTTGAAAAGATAATCAATGTAACACCATTTACTACCTCGAAAAACCGCAAGCTGGAGTACTCTCCCCTTGCCCGCAATTACAGCAGCAACTGGGATATATCGAGGGAAATCAGAATATGTGGGAATAATACCGATCCCATAAAAACACTTTCTCCGGGGTGGTACCGTATCAGGTTTTCCGCATTCTCTGACCGTTCATACGCCACGACAATCACCATATATTCCAACAACGGCATACGTTTCAACAACTCACTTCCACCAGGCTATCAATAATTTTTTTATGACAAAAAACCTTCCGTGATATACATTAATAAAAGATCTTACAATAACGGTAAAACTCCATGTCTGCAGCTGAATACGACTACATAGAATCAGAAGACCTCTACGAGATGGCACTGGCCTGGATAGAACAGGGGAAGCTTGACGAGGCTAAGTCGTGCATTGAAAGATCCATAGATCTGAATCCAAATTTTATATATGCCTATGTTACCCTAGCGGAAGTTCTTGCCATGAAGAAACAGTACGGCAACGCGGTCCAGGTCTTAAAAAAGGCATCAAAACGCGATCCGGAATTTCACCGCCTGAACTACATAATGGCAAAATACGCCTATCGTGGGGGTGATATCCCCTCTGCC
>JAGYNX010000255.1 GCA_018399855.1 Spirochaetota bacterium | reverse complement strand
TCATATCAACATCGCTCGATTCCCGTGTACCCGGTTCATCCGTTTCATCAGGCATATCCATTGACATCCCAGAGCCCACGTTCTCCTCCGCACGGCCGGAGTCAATTTCACGAATGCGTTTCATCGCAACATCAGAGTACTTGGTGTCCGGATAATATTCCATGTATCTTTTATATGCGTACAGGGCCTGCTGAAACCGGCCCACACGATAATAATATTCCCCGATTTTAAAAAGTTCCATTTCAGGATTTACCGTGTTTGATTCTCCGAGAACTTCACGAACCGTTCTTCCAATTCGGCGAAGCTGGTTACTGAAGATACGAAGCATCTTCACAACCACGTTTACATTTTTCAGTATGAGACGCTCAAAATCAGCGAGGGTAAGCACGAGACAAACTGTTTCTTTTACAGTCTGTGCTGTTTCTTCCCTGGGATATTTCCCCAGCGAGGATTTCACCCCAAAAAATTCGCCGGGCTTCACCTCTTCCTTTATCTCTTCCCCGGTTTCCGGCTTGGTTGACGTAAGAATGACCAGGCCGGCCTTTACCACGTAAATATATTCACTCTTGTCATTCTCGAAGTAGACAATAGAACCGGGTTTGTAACTCCGGGTTATGATCCCCGATGCGGGGCTTGTGCCGCCGTTTGACATCTATACTCCTCCAGTCCTAAACCTCAAAAGCTACAGGTAAAAAGGGAAACTCTTTCTTAAAGCCAACAGCCTTACTGATCCTGCGAAGAAGGCCCTTCAAATCACCTACCACTATCTTCTGTTCACCATTTACTTCAATTTCCTGGAATGGCACTTTGAGAAATTCAAATAGTTCACTATGCTCCGCATTACCGAACATCGGCCTTCCATTTATTACAATTAATTCAATATCTTCAATTTCAGCATTCACCACGCTGGTGTAAGGATTTTTATCAGTTTTTCTGAATATGACCAGATCAGCAAGATTTCCATGCCTGAGTATCCCGGTGTTCTGCAACCAGAATCCCCTGGAGGGGTTGACGGTCACCATCTTCACTATCTGTTCATCAGGAAGCTCTTCGCCGTATGTCTTACTGTAATACTCCCTGTCAAATTTCATCTCGAACAACAGGTTTAATCCTCCGGACATTGGGGAATCTGTTCCGATACAGACATTAACCCCTTCATCCAGCATATTTTTCACCCTTGCGGTGGTATTGAACATGAACGTATTGGAATCTCCACACCATACCACTGTAGCGCCGCGTTTTTTGATCAGCTTAATATCATCATCCGAAAAGGCAAGGCCATGCACCAGCACCGAATGATCTCCCAGTCCACCCAGTCGATCCAGGGTACTCACATCTTTTACGGTTTCATCATCAAAGCCCTCGGCAATATGCGTAATAAAAGGAATATTTTCCTTGATCGCCTTCTGATACTCAACGGTTATTCCATCCCCCCAGGCCAGTGCAAAAGAAGACACCGAATGTGCCAGTGCATAATCCCTTATTACCTTGGTTGGCAATAAGTCGAGGAAAGGTTCATTGACGAAATGTGGAATATGATCAGAAACCGAAGTAACACCTGAGAGCAGGTTTCTATACCCACCGAGAAGATACAGGTCTTTGTTATCTATCTGCTGTCGTTCTTCGTACACGGGAGCACTTTTTAAATCATTATCCCAGGGAAGCCAGTTCTCGTAGGGACCGTTGCCAACTTTCGGGTAGTATGTTCCCAGAAGGTGGTCATGGCTGTTGATAAGCCCCGGAGATAACACCCCGTCACTTTCAATTGTGAAAATGGATTTGGGCGACTGTTCTGTAATCTTTTCAATAATATCATCTTTCACCGTAACTGAACCACGGTCAATATGTTTATCAGGTGTTATTATACTTACTCCGTTTATTCCCCATTCACCCATACTGAGTTCTCCATTAAAATAAATTCCTGCATAAGAATAATCCATGCAGGGTAACAGGAAAACAGATAGCACTTTAGTTTTAGTAGACTGGAAATGGCCAGTCAAGCAAAATACAGCAGCCGAGAGAAACCGTTTTACCCGTTACAGGATATAATCATATATATTACTATCGGTTGGGCAAGGTAAGGAGTAAATACCTTTTTCAATGTACACTCTCAGTGATGGATTCAAGTATGGTATCAGGTGTTTTATAGAGCATCATGTCATAATAGGCCATTAGCTTATCGCACCTGTCGGTAAAGAATCCGTCAACACCGAACTTTGAAAATATCCAGTATTGCCAGGGAGAATTGATGGTATACAGGTGAATAAGCAACCCGTTCTTGTGTGCTTCTCCCACGTGCCATGGCCAGCCAAGGTGACCCACGGGCCCAAGACCCGTACATGTCTCCCGGGCATCATTGATAATATTTTTCCACCCCTGCTCCTTCTCCATGTCCCTGCTTACAAGGTATATCCTGGGAACCTCAGGGGCAAGTTCTTTGAGCTTTATCAGGCTTGCCAGGTCAAATGACTGAAAAATTATTCTTGCCCTGCCAAGGCCCACCGTTACAAGGTTGGAAGGCTGTTCCTGTCCTGTGTCCCCCATCTCTTCTTCGTCGAAATAACCTATCCACCCCCTGTGCTGAAACAACTGCACAAGGTCTTTTTCGATACCTGGAAACTGGTTGGCTGACTTTGTCTCAACATACAGTCCCGGCCTGTTCTCCGCTTCTTCAGCAATATCAATAATCTCATTGAGGGTAAGAATCTTCAGTCCCTCGTACATTTTATTTGCTTTTTCAGGGTAGAGCATATTAAACCAGGTGCCGGCATCAAGTTGCTTTAATTCATCTATGGTAAAACTGCTGACCGGATCCTTCTCTCTGCCCGGAAAAACACTGGCCACGTTGGTAGTCCTGTCAAGGGCATCGTCGTGTATGGCCACCAGGGTGCCGTCCTTTGTTCTCTGTATGTCCATTTCCAGGTAATGAGCACCCATATCCCGGGCAAGCACGTAGGCAGGCCGTGTTTCTTCCGGCGCCAGGTATGATGCCCCGCGATGGGCAATAACAAGATGATGCGGTATATCATGAGACCTGGAAATTTGTGCACCTTTTGATGGTTTACCCAAAACACCTCCCACTACAATACACAACATGAAGCCTGCTGTACATACCCCGGCTCCGGCAGCTGCAATTTTAAAAATTTTACCTGTTGCTACCATTATATTTAATCACATCAACACATTTATACAAATATTTGGTTGGAATGCAACATTTTTACATTACAGGCTTAGAATTTCATCTTCGGTAAGGTCTTCAACCTTAACCGGATCGATCCCTTTCAAGCGTGCTGCAAGTTCTTTCGAGGAAATCTCGGGAATGGTCTTCACTATTCTATACTCGTGGGTTTGAAGCCAGTTGAAAAACATCCACGCGTAACAATCGCGGCAGAGTTCCTGTTTCATTTCAATATACTTCTCGCCGCTGTATGGCTCCAGGGCCTTATGATGGGCACAATTGATATCAATACAAAATGTTCCCGACTGGTATTC
>JAGYNX010000254.1 GCA_018399855.1 Spirochaetota bacterium | reverse complement strand
GCAACGGGATGATCTCTCCCTTGTAGGAGAAGTTGCCCCATAAGGCGCACACGGATTCACCACAGAGGCACAGAGAAACAGAGGGGGATATGGTTGTCTGGTTGCATATCTTGATACCTGAATGGTTTAACAGCTAACCATAGTGCTGTAATTCATCATAAAGACAGATATAAAAAATCCTTTCTCTGTACCTCTGTGCCTCTGTGGTAAATCCGTTTACGAGGATTATATAGCCACGATGATCTCTTTGGCGAAGTAGAAGGTAAGCACCGCCGCGTAGATGAGTTTCATGCCGCTTCCGATCAGGAAACCCATGAATGAACCAAGGCCGGAGCGTATGGCTTTGCGGGTGTTGTTCTCGTGTATCATCTCGGCGATAAATGCCCCCATGAAGGGTCCCAGGATGATGCCGAATGGAGGAAATATGAATATCCCCACCAAGGTGCCGATCATGGCCCCCCGAACCCCCATCTGCGAGCCGCCGAACCGCTTGGTTCCCCACGAAGGAACAACATAATCCAGCAGGGTGATGACCACTGCCAGTATACCGGTAATGATCAGGAAGTTGGTGCCATACTGTACAAAGGTTGTCAGGTGCAGGGCGATAATGCCCAGGAATGCAAGCGGGGGACCAGGCAGAACAGGTAAAAGAGCCCCGATCAGCCCCATGAGAATAAGAATAATTCCGGCGATAATTAAGATGACATCCATATGCTATAAATACTCCTCTTCAAATTGTGCGTGTGATAATATATTAAAGTACCTGTTCAGTCCTGACAACGCAAAAATTTCTTCAACGTTTTCATTTATTCCATAGAGTATCAGTTCAATGTCTTTTATGATGGTTGATCGTGAAAATTTTACAAGCCCGCTGATGCCGGTGAGATCGACCTGGTACACGTGAGTAAAATCAATGGCTACCACGAAGGGACGCCGCGACAGCATCTCATGCAGTGCCTTTTCAAGTATGCCGTAGGTATTAATATTGATCTCACCCTTTACATGACAGTTAAGAATAGTGCCAAGATCATCAATTGTATAAGTTAACATGTATTTAATCCACCATCAGTTATAATTTTACCGTGATCGTAAGAGGGATACCTGCACCAAAAAAGCCGGATATACGGTTCGTTTTTCCTGTATCACGAACATACAGTAGTAAGTAGTATATGAATTACAAGTAAAAAATTATGATGGCGAACTTCCTTTAAGTCCTGTTCCCGCGAAAATCACGGGGTATAGTCATAAACCATATTCACATTACACGGTGGTCTCCTTCCGTAGTTCCTTTTTGAGTATCTTGCCCACGTTGGACTCGGGCAATGCTTCGCGGATCTCGATCTCGGCGGGCCACTTGTACTTTGCCAGTTTTGGTTTACAGTATTCCATTAGTTCGTTGGCCGTTGTCATGGCCCCGTCTTTCAGCACTATATATGCCCTGATGCTTTCACCACGTTTGGGGTGTGGTACACCTATGACGGCACACTTTGATATGGCCGGATTCTGGTAGAAGACCTCCTCGATTTCCTTTGGATAAATGTTGTAGCCGCTTGATATGATGAGGTCCTTTTTCCTGTCCACCACGAAGAAATACCCATCTTCGTCCATGTAGGCGATGTCGCCGGACTTGAGCCAGCCGTCCGCGGTAATTGACCGTGCGGTTTCGTCTGGACGGTTGTGATAACCACGTGTCACCTGTGGCCCCCTGAAAAGCATCTCACCCGGCTCTCCAACCGGTACGTCCTTTTCCCCGGTTTCGAGATCAACCAGTCGTACCTCGGTATCGGGGTAGGGAATGCCTATGCTGCCGGCTTTCTTCTTCCCGTTGAAGGGGTTGAGGTGTGTTTGGGGTGATGTTTCCGTCATGCCGAATCCCTCGTTTATCTCAACGCCGGTAAGCTTCTTGAATTCGTTCAGTATTTCAACGGGCAGGGACGCGCCGCCTGAGGTGATCAGCTTGAAGCAGGTGAGGTCGGTTTTATCCAGGCCGGGGTCTTCAAGCATGCCGATGTACATGGTGGGCACAAGGGGAGACATGGTTGGACGGTGCTTTCGTATGGCCTCCAGCAGCTGCGGGGCCTGAGGTTTCGGTACCAGCACGGTTGTCCATCCCATGTATATGGGAAGGTTCATGGCTGCCGACATGCCCAGCACGTGAAATACCGGTGGAGATGCCATGGCTATCTCTTCACCTCTTCCCGCACCGAACCACTTCTCGTACATCTGTACCATGCAGCCGAGGTTTCGGTGGGTAAGTTCGGCACCCTTTGACACGCCGGTGGTACCGCCGGTGTACTGGTACACCGCAACATCGTCAAATGCTACGGGTACTTCCGGTGGATCCGGGTCGTAGTTCTTGATGCAGTCTTTCCAGCGGTAGACCTCTGGCGCAGTCTTCACGTCCGCCGCAAGGCCCTTCTTCTTTGCCACAAGGGGAAAGAGCAGGCTCTTTGGAAATGGCAGGTAGTCGCCGATGGAGGCAACAATGATCTGCTGAATCCTGGTTTTTGGCCGCAGGTCGATCATGCGGTTGGCAAGCAGGTCGATGCAGATAAGTACCTTCGCTCCCGAGTCGTTGAACTGGTGCTCAAGTTCCCTGTCGGCGTACAGCGGGTTGTTCATTACCACGATACCGCCGATCTTTAACGTGGCGTAATAGGCCGCCACCGCCTGTATCATGTTGGGAAGCAGTATGGCAACCGGGTCACCCTTTTTGATGCCGAAGGATGACAGGCAGGCTGCGAATCGGTCAACCATGTCACTGAGATCGCTGAAGCTGATAGTATATCCCTCGAAGATGAGGGCGCTTTTTCCGGGGAACTCCTTCACGGTATTTTCAAACATCCGGTGAAGAGGGATTTCCTTATAGTCAATGGTTGCCGGTACCCCCGGATCGTACTGTTCCAACCAGGGCTTTTTGCTGTACAAACTTTCGGGTGCCATGATGTGCCTCCATTTAATGTACAATATTATCTATTACAAATAATATGTACATATGACGATAATATATAAAGTTTGTCAATCAACTATTGACAATTAATTATTTGAGGCGGCATGAATGTGTAACAGGGGGTCTCACGGAGCAACAGGGGTGCGGAGGGTAGATTACAATATGTCTGAATCAGGATTTTCAGGATTTGAGGATTAACAGGATTTAGTCTTCCTCACAGCAACATGGTTAATCCGTTATCCTGAAAATCCAATAATCCTGTGAATCCTGATTCAGACAAATTAGTGTTCCATCTGGAATTTACGTCTAAAAGGGGGCGACGCAGCGCGTCGGAGATTTCGTTTGGTATCATGAATAACTACAAGTATTTTGGTTCATTCCGTAATGTTGGGAAAAACCATCAAAATATATTATATGAATATTAATTATTATTAGTCTCCTAAAGAAAACACTTTTGATATAATAAGGTTTTAAATACATGAAACCGCCCGCTTCGCTCGATAAACGCAGATGATTAGTGAATAGTGAGCCGTGAGAAGTGAACTGA
>JAGYNX010000253.1 GCA_018399855.1 Spirochaetota bacterium | reverse complement strand
AGAGTGACTGCAAGGTTATCGGGGAGGTAACCAGCGGCGGATTCGCGCCATACCTGAAAAGAGGTATTGCCATGGCACTGGTTGAAACAGGTGAAGTAAGCATTGGCGATGAGATCGACGTGGTTATCCGTGAGAAAAGGATGCCCGCAAAAGTAGTAAAACGTCCCTTTTACAAGTATCAGGGGTAACGTTGAATTTAAATACAACCACAGAGACACAAAGAAACAGAGATTTGAGATGTCTCTGTGGTGATATATTTGTATTATATTAAAAAAAGGAGGAATGTAGATGAGTGCAATTCCAGATGACCTGAGATACACAAAAACCCATGAGTGGGTTCGAACAGACGAAAATGACATGAACTCTGTGTGCGGTATTACTGATCACGCGCAGGAAATGCTGACTGATATCGTATTCGTTGAATTACCTGATGTTGACATGGAAGTAAAAGCCGGAGACCAGGTAGCGGTTGTGGAATCGGTGAAAGCCGTTTCAGATGTATACGCACCGGTAGCAGGCCGTATTGTTGAAGTGAATACTGAACTTGAAGACAGCCCCGAAAACGTGAATAATGATCCGTATGGAAATGGTTGGATTTTCAAGATAGAGATCAAGAATGCCGGTGAGCTTGAGGAACTCATGGATGCTATATCCTACAATGAACACGTGGAGTCCGGAGAATAATTATGAGTTTCGTGTTGAACACACCCGATGATGTTCGCGTAATGCTTGACACCATAGGTGTTTCCAGCATTGATCAACTTTTTCTGGACATACCTGAAGACATGCGGCTTGAAAAAATATCAGGCATGCAGGGCAGCCTCACCGAGTCACAGGTATTTCGACATCTTGACGGGCTGGCTTCAAAAAACAATGAGCCGCCATCATTCGTAGGCGCGGGAGCATATAATCATTACATACCCGCCGCGGTTGATCACCTGGCATCAAGGTCTGAATTTTATACTGCCTATACCCCCTACCAGGCAGAGGTGAGCCAGGGTACGCTAACAGCAATTTTTGAGTTTCAAACCATGATATGCAGGCTTACCGGTATGGATATTGCCAATGCCAGCATGTACGACGGTGCCACCTCCCTGGCCGAGGCGGTATTAATGTCATCAAGAACCAGCAGAAAGAATACAATCGTCGTAAGTGAAACCGTGCATCCCCATTATCGACAGGTGTTGAATACCTATGCCTGGGCAAATGATCTGAATATTCTCGAGGTTCCCACGTCCGGCGGGGTGTCAGATATTAGCGGGATAACACAGGTTTTAACTGATGAGGTGAGTGCTGTTGTGGTGCAGAACCCGGCTTTCTTCGGTTGTATTGAAGACGTGAAGTCATGTGCCGATGCGGCACAGCAGCATGGGGCCCATCTTATAGTTGTGGTTACCGAGGCAATGAGTCTTGGCCTTTTGAAGCCGCCCGGTGAACTGGGCGCGGATATAGTGTGCGGAGAAGGTCAGTCATTCGGCAATCCAATCGGTTTTGGCGGTCCCATGCTTGGTCTCCTGGCTGCCGGCAAAAAGTTCATGCGAAGCATGCCGGGCAGGCTTATCGGTAAAACCGTAGATCATGATGGAAATGAAGCCTATACCATGACCCTGCAAACAAGGGAACAGCATATACGCAGGGACAGGGCCACATCCAATATTTGTACAAACGAAGGCCTGTGCGCACTGCGGGCGGCAATATATCTCAGCCTTGTGGGAACCAGCTTACAAAAACTTGCCAGGCTGAACCATACTGCGGCAAGTTATCTTATGAAGCGCCTGACAGATGAAGGGTATACACGGGTTTTCGACATGCCGTTTTACAACGAGTTTGTGATCAGGCTGGATAATGCCCGTGATATTGTGCGGCGTATGGAGCAGGAAGGATTTCTGCTGGGACTTACCCTTGAACAGTATTACCCGGATCTAAAAGATTGTGTATTAATGGCTGTTACCGAATGTACAACAAAAACTGATATTGATAATCTCGTCACAACGCTGAAAAATACCGTGTAAGTAAACAGGTGTAATAATGAGTACCATATTTGATAAAAGCAAAGAAGGGAAGAATCGTTACAGTATTCCAGAATGGGGTGGTGAGTATGATGATCCCATACCGGAAACCATGTGCAGGGAGAGCGTCCCCATGCCTGATGTTGGAGAGGTGGACGTGGTTCGTCATTATAATGGCCTGTCCCGAATGAACTTCGGCGTGGATACTGGCATGTATCCCCTTGGCAGCTGTACCATGAAACATAACCCGAAAATAAACGACAGGGTTGCCGCACTTTACGGCTTCACCGATCAGCATCCCCTTGCCGGTGACACCCTTTCCCAGGGATCACTTGAGATCATGTATGAACTGGGCAACATGTTGTGCCAGGTAACCGGCATGTCGGCCTTTTCGCTGATGCCTGCCGCCGGGGCCCACGGTGAACTTGCCAGTGTTATGATCATACGAAAGTACTTCGAAAAAAAGGGAGAAAAACGAAACGTTATTCTCATACCCGATTCGGCCCATGGCACAAACCCGGCGTCGGTAATGATGTGCGGGTTTACTGTCAGGGAGGTCCCATCCACATCACAAGGTGACGTGGACGTAGAAGAATTAAAAAAGATGGTGGACGGGGACGTGGCAGCTATGATGCTTACCAGTCCCAGCACCCTGGGTCTTTTTGACAGGAATGTACACGTGATAGCCGACATTCTGCATAAGGCCGGTGCCCTGTTCTATTGTGACGGGGCAAACCTGAATGCCGTTGTGGGAAGGGCCTCGGTAAGCCGCATGGGATTTGATATCATGCATGTAAACCTGCATAAAACCTTTTCCACACCACATGGTGGCGGGGGGCCGGGATCAGGTCCTATCGGTGTTGCGGCAGAACTTGAGCCCTTTCTACCGGTGCCCGTGGTTGAACGAAGCGAAGAAGGTTATGTACTGAGCAGCGACCGGCCCCACAGCATAGGACGGATCCACTCATTCTATGGAAATTTCATGGTGATGGTGCGGGCCTATACCTACATGCGCATGCTTGGTGCAGAAGGATTGCGGGAAGTGGCAGATAACGCCGTGCTGAATGCTAATTATCTGCGGGTAAAGCTGAAACAGCATTACAACCTGCCTGTTGATAGAATCTGCATGCATGAATTTGTGATAAACGACGAGGGTATGCCGAATCATGTGACTACCAATGATATAGCCAAGCGCCTGCTTGATTACGGGTATCACGCTCCAACAGTCTATTTCCCTCTTATCATCCCGGGTGCCATGATGATCGAACCAACCGAAACTGAAGACAAGACCGCCCTTGATGAGTTTATTGAAGCCATGATTGCCATAAAGAAAGAAGCAGAAGAAAGCCCGCAATTGGTACTTGACGCGCCACAAACTACGCCGGTGAAACGTGTGGACGCGGTAACCGCGGCCAGAAAACCAGTATTGCAATGGGAAGAGTAAAACGAAATATACCCGACTGGATCAGATTCAAGATCCCTTCAGGTGCTGCC
>JAGYNX010000252.1 GCA_018399855.1 Spirochaetota bacterium | reverse complement strand
GGTTTCTTTCCCTCTGTTTTTTAGAAAAATAGCCACCCGCTGCGCTCGATATGCACAGATAGCTACAGATAGTTTATGGTTGATGGTTTATGGTAAATAGTAAATCATGAAGCAAATAACTGATCACTCATCACTTCTCATTTTTCATTTATTATCAATAAATAACAATTACTCCCTTTTCTACCAGTACGTCAATAACATCTAAGGTTTTTACAGGGTTCCCAATGAGATTTACGTACTCCAGGGATTGCAGTTCAAGCAGGACTGATATATCCTCGATGTCGTTGAATGAAATATCCAGTTCTTTCAGGAATTCCAGTCCTGAAAGGGGATATATGTTGGAAACCTGGTTGAAAGCCATGTACAGGTATTCCAGCCTGCCAAGCGGGGCGATCTCTATTATCTTTTCAATGCGGTTGCCCGAGATATTCAGGCAGGAAATGTTTACACACTTTTCAAGACCTTTCAGGTCGATGATGTCGTAATCGGAAAGGTCTATCTCCCCCTCGATGTGGGCCAGGTCAAATTGCGCGATGAGTATGTCAAGGTTGCCGAACATGGCACTCTGTATAGCTTCCACGAACCCGTATTCGTTATTGGTAAACACGTCTGCACCGTTTTCTTCCGCTTCTTCCGCGTACTGGTACAGGTCCTCGTACATCTCCTTCTCGCTGTATGCGAATTCGCTTTCATCATACGTGTAGAATTCATCTATATCAATGTATTCAGCATGTTCTTTCCTGCCGGTATCATTAAAGAGATAGATGTGTTTTATTCGGGTAAGGGCATCGCAGTTACTATTTTGATAGTGAGTATCAATATCATGATGAATACTGGAGTGCTTGTCAGGATGGTAAACCTGTATCACCCGCGCAAAAAGACGATTAATACTTAAATCGTTATGATCTACATGGCACAGGCAGGCATACCATTTAAGGGAAGCCGTGTCCTTTTTCCTGTAACATTCGATCACGGTTGCTGAAATGATTTTAAGCCTTTCAGTTGTGATACTATTTTTAAGTTCTTTGTATAACGCGTTATTCAATTATTGTTGAACCATTGTGCAGAATATCATACTATAAGTGTACTGATGAATTACCTTATTCTACTATACCACAAAAAGGAGATATATCAGTGATTAGAATACAGGATGACGGAAGAAAACTGGAATTGCGTTTTATACCTGTAATAAGCATGCTGGCACTTGCAATATCATTTGTTTATTCGTGATAGTTTTAGCATGTTTGACATGCTGCTGCTACATGGTTATAATTGAATCGTAGATATTAATTATAACCAGGGAGGTAACCATGGACGTACCCATAGAAATATCCTACCATGATGTTCGCAAAACTGATAATATTGATAACCTGGTACGGGAAAAAGCCGCAAGGCTTGAAAAGTTTCATGATCACATTATAAGCAGCAGCGTGGCTGTTGAACTGGAGCAGAATCCACGCGAGACCGCCAACATGTACCGGGTGCGTATTGACCTGCGGATACCTCCCGGACATGAACTTATTGTAAATGAGAAGTCAGAGCAGGATGACCAGCGGGTAGGGTTGGAGGCGGTAATACGTCGCGCATTTGGCAAGATGGAAAAGCAGATAAAAACATTGAAAGACAAGCAGCAGGATAAGGTTAAAGAGCATCCCGTGCAGGCCGTGCAGGGGATCGTAAAAGAATTACACCCCGATGAAGACTATGGTTTTATTCAGAATGTTGAAGACGGACGGGATATTTATTTCCATCGAAATAGTGTTCATAACGATAAATACGACCGCCTGGAAGTTGGAACAGGTGTGCGGTTCGATCATGAGCTGGGTGATAAGGGTTTCCAGGCCACATTTGTGCAGATCGTTGCAAAACCAGGCGAATAATAATCGTGAAACTACAGAGAATAGAACCCGAGTCGCGTCTTGTGCTGGGAGAATACCGGCACAGGTATTTCTTATCAACTGATATTTTAACAATATTTTTATGTATACTTTTCTCGTTCTTTTCTTTCTGGAATACCGGCAAGATGTTCATTACGATTATGGACGTACAACTGGACAGGGAAATTGTATACGGTACTTTTTTTCTGCTGATACCAATGGGGATCATGGTGCTGTGCCGTCACGTAAACGCGCGGCAGAACAGGTTTACCATGTTCTTTCGTATATTCTATGTACAGCTTATGTATGCCTTCTTTTTCAGGGAATGTATAATCCTCTCTCAATTGATGTTTGACGGCATGTCATTCGATGCCGTGTTCGCAAGTATGGATTATGCCATTTTCGGATACCAGCCTTCCAAGCATTTTCACGAACAGGTGCCGGATAACAGGCTGGTTACAGAGATCTTCTTTTTCAGCTATTTCTTTTACTACGTGTTGATCACAACCGGGTGGTGGCTGCTGTATCTCAAGGGTAAATACGAAAAGGCCGTACGCAGCCTCACCATTGTCACTGTTGCTTTTTACATTATGTACGTGTTCTATGTCTTTTTCCCGGTAAAGGGTCCCAAGTATTTTTTTCCGGAACTGCATGAAGTTTGGTACAATAAATTCCAGGGGTATTTCATCACTGATTTCATGAAGTGTATTTTTAATAACATGAATATCGGTGGTGCAGCATTCCCTTCTTCCCATGTGGCGGTTTCATTTATAGCACTCATTTTGAATTTCAGGTATAACAGGATACTCGCGTGGATATACCTTCCACTTACCATATTGCTGTATCTGTCCACGGTATTCATATATGCCCATTACTTTGTAGATGTGATTGCGGGGATTGCAACTGGAATTATCCTTTACCTGGTTATTCCACCCATGATTCGGCGAATTCAACCCGTTATAACCTGGCTGGAAAACAGGCTTGGGAAATTGTTGAATATGGCACAATTGAAATTACCCTGAAAAATAGAAAAGTTTTTATATATATTATACAAAATGCTCTTGCATGATACGAAATAACATGTATGATAATTATACTTTTATTTCACTATTACAATACTAAGGAGAAAACGGAATGAGTGAAGTAAGTGAGTCAGCAGTAAGAATGTCAGAAATGATCAAGCAAGCCATTGAAGATGGTGAGCTTACAACAGCAGAGTACGAAAAGATAATGGCCATTGCCGATGAAGACAGACATCACGATGAACAGGAAAAAAGACTTCTTCGTGAACTCCAGGAGATGATATCAAACGGGACGGTGAAGAGGGTCAAGTAACACAGTAAAAAATTCGGGATGGACGTATATGGACAAGAAACTATCAAGACGTTCAGTTTTAAATAGCGTACTGGCCGGTTCAGCATACATGATGCTGGGACCGGCTTTTTTTCAGTTGTTTGAATCTTTAATATAAGTTGCAGCTCCCATGAATCGTTTTTTCCAGTATGAATTTTCAAGTGAGGTTACCTGTACCTCTTTTCCCCGGCTTGGGGAATGTATGAATTCATTTTCTCCCAGGTATATTCCTACATGGGATATTCTGTTACCTCTAATTGAAAAAAAGACCAGGTCAGCAGGACGGGCGTTT
>JAGYNX010000251.1 GCA_018399855.1 Spirochaetota bacterium | reverse complement strand
TTGAAGATTCGGGACTCAGCGCGAACATGGAAGATTACATGGAAAACATTGCCCTGCTTGCCAGGGAAAAAAACGTGGTTCGCGTCAAGGATATAGCAAAAAGCCTGAATATCAAGATGCCAAGTGTATCAGCCGCTTTGAATAAACTGAAAGAAAAGGGTCTTATCCATTACGAAAAATATGGCCACATTGAACTTACACAGAAGGGGCAGCATATCGCAGAAAGCGTGTACAGGCGGCATTCTTTTCTTGCGGAGTTTTTTCACTCAATATTGGAAATGAACGAAAAGAACGCCAACGATCAGGCATGTAAAATTGAGCATCATCTATCACCCGAGGCCTGCACCCAGCTAAACAAGTTCATCGAATTTTATAAGACAGAGAACAATTCCAATGAAGAATGGACCAAAAGGCTATCCATTACATTGCGCGAAAAACATCTCTCAGATATGAAAGAGGGAGACAGCGGTAAGATCTTGCAGATTCTTGGCAGCGGGCCTCTAAAAAAAAGACTGATCGAAATGGGATTTCGCAGGGGAGAGATCATAAGGGTAGTAAAATACGCTCCACTGCGTGATCCCATGGAAATAGCTATAAAAGATTACCTGATTTCCCTGCGCGTAGAGGAAGCAAAATCCATCATAGTTGCAGGAAAAAACGGCCAGGATAAGTAATGAAAAAAAAAGAAATAGTAATCGGGCTGGTTGGAAACCCCAACTGCGGAAAGACAACACTTTTTAATGCCTTCACCGGGGCAAGGCAGAAAGTGGCAAACTGGGGGGGCGTTACAGTGGAACGTCGGGAAGGAAGCATTTCCCATCGTGGATACCGGATACGCATCATTGATCTGCCGGGCACCTACAGCCTCACCTCTTACACCATAGAAGAACTGATTACCAGGGACTTCATTCTCAATGACAAACCGGATTTTATAATCAATGTTGCGGATGCCGGCAACCTCGAACGAAATCTTTACCTTACCACACAACTGGTAAACATGGAAGCGAGGGTAATCCTGGCCCTCAACATGTTCGACGAAGCAAAGGCACGGGGACTGCAAATAGACGCGAAACAGCTTGGCAGGCTGCTTGGCATGCCAGCCATTCCCACCATAGGCACAAGGGGAGAGGGAATCGCGGAGATACTGGACACCATCATTGATGAATATACCAGTCCCGATGAACGAATGCGCCAGATAACCATACCTTTTGGAAGAGATATTGAGCGTGAGATCGAAATAATTCAAAAACTAATTGAAGAACACAGTAACGGCACACCCGCCTACCCCGCAAGATGGATGGCAATCCGGCTGCTTGAAGGGGACAATGATGTCGAGAAGAAAGCTGCATCAATTGCAACCCCGGGTATTATTATGGAACAGGTTGAGGCCTCCAGGAAACATATCGAAGAGTTGTTTCGCGATGATATCGAAACAATTTTTTCGGATGTCAGGTACGGCTTCATAAGTGGGGCTGCAAAAGAAGTGGTCAAAAAAACAGCCATTAAACGAAAAGATATTACCGAAGATATTGACAGGGTAATTACCAACCGGTTTTTGGGATTTCCAATACTCATAGTATTTATGTGGATACTTTTTCACCTTACCTTTTCACTGGGTGAATACCCCATGCAGTTAATAGAATCAGCCGTCAGCTGGCTGGGAGCCAGGGCACAGATGATACTGCCCGCCGGCCCCCTCAAGGATCTCCTGATCGAGGGCGTCATCGGGGGAGTTGGTGGGGTTATCGTTTTTCTACCCAACATCCTGATACTTTTTCTGGGTATAAGCATAATGGAAGATACGGGCTATATGGCCAGGTCTGCCTTTATAATGGACAAGATAATGCACAGGATGGGCCTGCACGGAAAATCTTTCATACCCCTTGTAATGGGATTTGGCTGCAATGTTCCCGCCATCATGGCATCGCGAACCCTTGAAAACGAGAAAGACCGCATTGTCACGATATTGATCAATCCCTTTATGAGTTGCTCTGCCAGGCTTCCCGTATACGTATTATTTGCCGGTGTTTTTTTTCATCATCACGCGGGAATGGTGATATTTTCCCTCTATCTTATCGGCATACTCATGGCATTCATATCCGCAAAGTTATTTAACGCCATATTTTTCAGCGGCGAATCCACACCCTTCGTAATGGAACTGCCACCCTACAGAATGCCCACCCTGAAAACGACGATTCTTCATATGTGGGACAGGGCTTCTCATTATCTCAGAAAAATGGGTGGGGTAATACTCGCCTTTTCCATAATTATATGGGTATTAAGTGAATATCCGAAATCACCCGAGGTAACAAATCATTATCAGCAATTAATTCAGGAGACGCAAGAGGAATACAAAAACAGAATTGAAAACACCCTTCGCCATTCACCCAACAACTCGTTGTCGGTAACTCAATTGGAAGAAGAGATGGGAAAAGAACTTACAACCATTGCCATGCAGAAGAACATGGCCGAAACCCGTGAAACCTTTATCGGCATGTTTGGAGACCTCATATATCCCGTCATAAAACCACTGGGATTTAACTGGCAAATGGGAATAGCACTCTCAACAGGTTTCGTGGCCAAGGAGGTGGTAGTCAGCACCATGAGTGTACTCTTTCAGGGTGGGCATCAATTTGAAACAGCACCACATGCGTCTGAACCCCTTGAGAAAAGACTCAAGGAACCGCAATTCAACATCACCCCCCTTGTAGCGTATACCTTTATGCTGTTTGTGTTGTTATACGTTCCGTGTATTGCTACTATCGTAGTTATTGGACGTGAGATTGGCTGGCGGTGGGGAGTCTTTTCCATTTTTTATCAGATGATGGTGGCATGGACATTCAGCTTTCTTGTGTACCAGGTTGGACTGCTTCTCGGATTCACGTAATCACCTAAACCGGCTTGACTTTTTGTGTGAAAGCCACTACGTTACTAACATATCTCATGTTCTTCCTGCATGCCCTGATTATGGCAAAAGGAGTGTACCCGGGTGGCGAGTTATCTGTATACGATGGAAGACATAGAAAACACCTACGCCAACATTACACATCATATATCTACCAGGGACATTATACTCAGGCACTCATCCAACACCAGCGACATCAGAGCCAATGCCATTGATTCGCTTGATCTATCACATGTAAAGGATGTGCTGGATCTTGGATGTGGCTATGGTTATTTCATAGAAATACTGAGCAACAGGCTCCATGATGATGCCCAGGTTACGGGAATTGATATTATCGACAATCAAAACAGGGAAAAATTTCTATTTAGCGTAAATTCCATCGGTTACGAAGGGGAATTTGTTCATGGGAGTGCTGATATAATCAACAGTATGGGTGATAATACTTTTGACCTGGTGATTTCCAGTTATTCACTTTATTTCTTTCCCCATCTTGTGCCTCATATCTCAAGAATACTTTCACCTGGAGGAATATTTATCTCATTGACCCATTCACGTGATACCCTCAATGAGATAGTACAGATGATCCCGTTAAGTATTTCTGACGCGGGTATTACTCCACCCT
>JAGYNX010000250.1 GCA_018399855.1 Spirochaetota bacterium | reverse complement strand
TCCAAGGGTTAAAGAGGGGGTAATGATTGAAGGTGAATATGACCAACAAAAAAGGGATGGCAAATGGATTTATTTTGATAAAAGTGGCAATATCAAATGTAAAAGAATATATAATATGGGTAAACTTGTAAAAGAGGAAGGTAGTCTTGATTGAGATTCCTGTATTCGCAGGGGAATGACAAACTTAAAATAGAAATTATATATATCCGTGACCTCCGTGTCACTGTGTCTCCGTGAGAAACCTCGTTGAGTTACTTGACCCCGTGGTATATTGTTTGACATCAAAGAACAGAAAATATAACATTCAGTATCAAAAATATTAAAATGGCAGTTAGTTTTGAAAACACTGGAAACATATCGCGAAATCCTCATGACACCAGCAGAAAAGGATGCCATGCTGAGGCTGCAAAGTGATATCAGCAAAGTTGATGGCGTAACACGGGTGGTGCTTTTCGGATCACGGGCAAGGGGTGATTTCAACGGAAACTCGGATTATGATATACTGGTTGTCATGGATCAGATGGACATAAAAGTTAAAAATGAGATTATTCACGTATTGCATGAAATCGAGATGGACTATGATATTCCCCTATCGCCGGTTATTCGCACAGAGAACGAGTATCAAAAGAACAGGCAAATGGGCAGCAGGTTTATTACCAATATAGAGAATGATGGTATTATAATATATGACTCTCACAACTGAACAGAAAAAAGAACTTTAAGCATTGGTAGCACGCGTAGGCTCAGAGGCGCTGAGGAAGGGCACGAAATATCTCCGCGTTCCCCGCGTCTCCGTGTGATACTGTTATTCACATTCTTCATGATCTCAAAAATTTAACACTTCACCTTCCAATTAATTCTGCTCACACATCACTTTTCACTTAACTTTGTATATCTGTGTTATAAATATAACGCAATAAACCAACCACAAAAAATACTTGCAATAATTGCATGCAATAGTATAAATAACACATGGATAATTATAATGAACTGAAAAAAAACTATACCATACACGGAAGAGCCGTGTCCAACCGATTTTTTGCCCAGGCCATGGAAATCAATCGCGCGGGAGACGGTGGAAGCGTCAGTGACGCAATAGTAGAAAGGTACCGGCAGCTTGCCAGGGGATCGTGGGGAATCGTATCTCTTGAAGCGGTCTCGGTCACCCCGGAAAGTCTTGCCAGGCCTAATGGACTCATGATCGATGAAAAGAACCTCGATGGCTTCAAGCGCCTGGTAGACGCCTTTCACAAGGAAAATGAATCATCACTGCTTATCTTTCAGCTAACCCATTCCGGCAGGCAAAGCGGCAGTTTTTCACGCCGGGTAAAGATGTATGAAGATGAAGATGACAGCTGCCAGGTGCTTACCACGGATGAATTATCACGAATTACAGATGAGTTTCACCATGCGGTAAGACTTGCAGCAATGGCGGGTGCCGATGGTGTGGACATCAAGGCATGTCACGGGTACCTGCTTGGAGAGATGCTGCGGCCCGCAAATACACGTGAAGATGGATATGGCAATGACGCCATGGGACGCACCCGAATACTTCGGGAAATATTTCAAAAAGCATCACGTGACTTCCCGCAATTAATTCTTGGATCGCGAATATCTTTATACGAGGGCATCCGTGGTGGATGCGGTACTGATGGAGTCGATGAATTAATAGAAAATACTGATGATATAATGGACAGCATCGCCTTATGCAAGGAAGCGGGAGCCCATTATATAAACGTATCAGCGGGAATCCCGGCAGTGACTCCCCATGTGACCAGGCCGGTAAAGAGTAACAGTTTTTTTCTCAATTATCATTTCAGGTACCAGAAGCTGGTAAAAGAACAGTTTCCGGGTTTAACGGTAATTGGTTCGGCATATTCATCTGCACGCGAAGAAGGACCCATGCTTGCCGGTGAAAACCTCGGGAAAAACTACGTTGACCTTGTGGGATTTGGAAGACAGAACCTGGCTGATCCCCTGACCCCCCGCAAGATCATGGATGGCAATGCTGACCAGGTTAATTACTGTACCCTTTGCGGGGGATGCTCAAGGCTTTTAAAGAAACATGACCCGGTACATTGTATAGTATATGATAATGAGGATAAGAAATGAAAGAAGTGAAAGAAGTGAACACACTTGAAGACATAGCAAAAATATGCAATGTGTCGGCAAGTACCGTTTCAAGGGTATTAAATAATGAACCCGGCATATCTGATGATACACGGGAAAGGGTGTTTGATACCGCCAAAAAATATAACTTTACCGTGCAGAAACGCAGGCGCCCTATCAGCAGAAGCATGGTAACCATAATCATCGCGGTTCCCGAACATTCGCAGCTGGCAGTAAATCCTTTTTATGATATGGGAGAACTTGTAACAGCCATACACGGGGCATTTGATACGGTAAAATGTCACCTGCAGGTGCAGACATTCGGCGATCTAGAAGAACAGATACAAACAGAAGCCATTGAAAGTGATGGTATTATATGTGCATTCGGTACACTTTCTGAAGACACGTTACATACCCTGAGAAAAGGAAGGGTGCCATACCTGTTTCTCAACCGAACATACGAGGGTGAAAACTATATATCATGTAACAATCTACAGGGCATGTTGACACTTGGAACCTATCTCTACAGGCAGGGCTATAAAAAAATTGGATATCTTGGCTGTTCAGATATACCGGTCAATGAAGACCGGTACAGGGGATACCTGCTGGCAGCGCATGAAAATACGGGTACTTGTGATAACCTGCCGGTGTACACTGTTAAAGAGATCGAGGATATCAATCAAACTACCGCAGAATACTTTGTTGAGAATGGCTGCGACGCGGTAGCCTGTTTTAACGATAATTTCGCCATACGGCTCATAGGAGAATTTCAGTCAAGGGGCATCAGTATTCCCGAAAACATGGGGATCACCGGTTTCGATGATTCGCCAATGCGCCGTATTTTCAGCCCGTCAATCACCACCATAAGTCTTTCAACCTATGACATGGGTT
Organism: Spirochaetota bacterium; assembly: GCA_018399855.1. Lineage (GTDB taxonomy): Bacteria > Spirochaetota > UBA4802 > UBA4802 > UB4802 > M55B154. The sequence continues at coordinate 545 of JAGYNX010000250.1, read as the reverse complement.
TCCTGGGAGCACGCTGGCTGCTTGATAATATCACAAGAAAAGAAACAAGGGAATTGCGCCTGGAGGTGAACGGTAGTTTCATCCCGGGTGATTCAGTGATACACAAACAGGACAGGGAGAAACCGTGATGAAAACATCCCCTGGATCAACACTGGCCGTCGTTACCGGGTCAACCTCGGGGATCGGCAAATCCATTGCCCGGTCACTGGCAGAGAAGGGGCTCACCGTCATCCTAAATGGCCGCAGGGACATTTCAGAGATATCAGGATTTATGGATGAACTGCGCAAATCTTTAGGTGATGAAAACATCTGTCATTACGTGCAGGGGGACGTGGCAGATGACACCACACACATGGCTATCCATGAAAAGATCCACCAAGTGGGAGGCGAACTGAAAGTGCTGGTGAATAATGCCGGTATGTCCACGAAAGACAGAAAGGACGTTCTGGAACTTGAACGGGATGATGTGACCCGCTTGTTTAATGTGAATTTAACCGGACCATTCATGCTCACCCGGCTGCTCTCTAATGAACTTATGAACCATG